>JBMDYE010000490.1:0-12988 GCA_048595135.1 Planktothrix sp.
CGTTGTGAAGGGGAACAAACGATTGTTGAAATCGCTGCCCGAACTGGGGAATATTCACCACCCCTCCGAACTATTATTGTTGAATTGGTTGGGGTGGGTGAACAGTCGTTTCAAGATGATGGAAGCGATCGCTCATTAAGGTTTTAAAGACTGGGTAGGGGCGACGCATTCGGAACATAGCTTATCGGTTTTTACCATAGATATTTGCCCGAATGCTTCGCCCCTACTGTGGTAAAACGGGGGTATCGTCATCGGGAATACGAGTGGGAACGTTTAGATAACGTCTGGCTTGTTCTTCCGCAACTTCTCGATCTTTGGGATGAACAAATTGTTCTTCATCGAGTAAATAGTCATTCTTAGCGGCTTCATCCCTAGTAGGAGGAACACCGTTTTTCCATCGATATTTCAGATCCATGTTTAAAATACCTGATTTGAACTGATAACTTTATGCTACGGTTTCAGTTCTTGATCCTCGTCTGTCATTGGAAGGAAGCAAAGAAAGCTACACATCCGTATTGTGTAGAGACGTTGCATGCAACGTCTCTACGTGGGGTTTAGGGGATCATTTTTTTTTATAATTAGTAGGTTTTAGAACCCGGCTATATTTTCTTAATGCTAATGGATGTCTAGGGTCAATTTCTCCTAAAATCTCCCTAACTTGCCTGCAAGTAGTTTCATTCTCAGTAGTAAAGTAACCCCTGAAAAAAAGCTCCCCTGTTTTTAAGGGGAGTTAGGAAAGATTATTTTAATCGGAGTTAAACTGATAGCTGATAACTGATTTAAGTAATGGGTTTATTTAATTCAATTGGGGGTTGCGTGGGTTCAACGGGGGAAGGGGAAACTGTTGCAGAGGGGGGTTGATATTCCTCAACGGGGGGTTGATATTCTTCAACAGGCGGTTGATATTCCTCAACGGGCGGTTGATACTCCTCAACAGGTGGTTGATATTCCGGTTGCGGTGCGGGGGGATTTAACCATTGTTGCCAATCTTGAATTTGAGTTTGAGCAGAGGAATAGGCACTGCTTCCGGGGGGTATTTTCTTTAAAATTGCGATCGCCCCGGGTAAATCATAACTCGATTGATCTAAACCGAGTTGGAATAAGCTTTGACTCCATTGATTAATCAGTTGATTAGCTCTAGCTCGTAACCCACTATTATTGGTGACTCGATCGACCATTTTAATCGCCGCAACATAGGAGTCAGGGGTTCCTGGTGCGGCGAGGGTTTCTCCATTTCTTAAATTTTCGATATCCTGAAGTTGCGCTTTCCATTTGCGAATATTATTATTAGCGGCTTCATACAATACCACTCCGGGACGAATTTGTTGAGCAACGGAAATGGCTTCCGCATAATCTCCTTGACTGGCTAACTGTTCGGCTTGATCTAATAAGGGTTGATATTGAAGGCGCTCGCTGCGTTCTGTCCATTCATTAATTCGGCTTTGAGCATCTTCAAATAAAGCGCGTCCGCGATTAATTTTTTGAGCTTGAGCGATCGCTTGTCTTAAGGAATTAACATCCCCAAAACTCGCTAATTGTTCGGCTAAATCTAAATAGGGTTTATCTTCAATTTCTTCAATTTCCTGTGTCCAACTCATCATTGTCGCTTGGGCTTCTTGTCCACGGGGATTAGAAACGGGAATGGTTTGGAGTTGAGCAATGGCGGCTTTGAGGTTATTAATTCCTCCGGGTTCTGCTAATTTTCTCGCCCGTTCTAAGGTGGCGACATCCCCAATAGAAGCTTGCCAATTGCGAATATATTCTTGGGCTTTGGAATAGAGGGGACGGTTTGAACCCAGTTTTTGGGCTTGGGCGATCGCTTCTTTTAAGCCCGCAACGGTATCTAAGGAAGCGGGAACATGGGCTTGGGCTAAGAGAATAAAATCTTGAACTTGGTCTTGTAAATTCGCCGTATTAGGAATTTTATTTGCCATATCAATGGCTTGGCGGAAGTCTCCTTTTTTCAAGGTTTCTTCAGCCATCACCATAATTTTATTACTAATATCGGCAATTTCTTTTTGACCTGCTTCTTGTAAATAACTTTGTTCGGGCAGTTCTGAAATTAACTTTAAAGCCGCGACAAAATTATCAATACCTCCTTTTCCAACGAGTTGTCTGGCTTCTGCTAATTTCTGGCTTTCTTCCCGGGTAATGGCAATATAATCCGTAATTTCTTGATATTTGGTTGTTGCCCAATAATTATTATCTAAATTTAATAATAATGTGGCTTCTTTGAACGCTAAATTGAGCTTTTCTTTCCGCAGTAAATCTTCTGCGGTTTCATAAATTTTTTCGGCTTCATCCCAAGCGGAACGCCATTGATTAATTTTTTCAGAAACTTTACTTCGAGCGGGGGTTTTTTCAGGTATTTTTTCAGCAATGGCGATCGCTTCTGATAATTGTCCGGCTTGAAATTGTTCTTCAGCTAAGTTGAGAATATCCATTGACCATTGTTCAACCTGACGGTTAATTTCCGGTCGCATTGGATGATCTTTCGGTAGCGCATTAACTAAATCAATAGCGGTGAGTAAATCTTCAACGGTTGCTTTATTCGCGGCGACTTCTGCACAGTAAAACCGTAAGGAAGCAGACGCCACAGGCCAAAAGATTTTAGGACAATTCGGTAACGCCGGAAGCCGGAATAACAAACTCACGGCTAAAACCGCAATTCCTCCCGGTACTAAAACCAGTAAGGCTAACGCCAGAGGAACCAAATTGAACGGAATTTTTGTGGGGATTTTGGGGACGACAAAACGGTTTGGCAATTTGGGTTTGGGGGGCAAAGTGGGTTCGGGGGGTTTATAGAGAACAATTTGACTTGCTCTGTCACGACGGGAAGCCCGGTTGGATGTTTCATCCGGTGGCTGGGGTTGAGTCTTGGCGACTTCCAAGCTCTCACAGAGTTCTTGTAACCATTCCGCGCGGCTTTTCCTCACCAAGGAACGAATCGGAATTGGGGGAGGATTCTCGGAAGGGGTGGCATTAGGGGATTGCTCTTGGCTCTGTTGTTCCTGCTTTTCACTCATCACACTTAACCCAAACAGCGTTAACCAAACGTTTGAACCCCGTTGAACGGGAGGGGACACGAGGGGTTGCTACGGTTTTATACCATTGCCAGGGCTAAAACAGCAAGCGTTTGATCCCTCATCCCCTAACCCCACGACCTCAAAAACTAGATTTTTGGCTTTTGTTTCGGGGATAAAATCAACCGGAAAGGTTCAGAAACCCGATTGTTATTTAGAATAAAATGGAATTTTTTCTAACTTCAGGAACATCGGGATTTTGATGTAAATCGGAAATTAATTCAGCCAGATGTTCGGAAGAAGCTTGATACATTTCTCCACAAAATTCACATTTGGCTTCAGCCCCGTTATCTTTTTCAATCATATCTTGGAGTTCTTCGGTGCCAAAGATTTTTAAGGCTCCTAATACCCGTTCAAAGGAACAGCTACAATCAAATCGAACTAATTGCCGTTCGGGTAGAATATTTAACCCCATATCTCCTAATAAATCTTGGAAAATATCGGGTAAGGTTTTATTTTGTTGTAAGAGGGGCGTAAAACCGGATAAACTACCAACACGAGATTCTAACTTAGCAACCAGCGCTTCATCTGTGGCTGCTTTCGGTAGAACTTGCAGCAGAAATCCTCCCGCCGCTTGAACGCCATTTTTATCGACAAAGACGCCTAAGACGAGCGCTGAGGGGGTTTGTTCAGAGGTGGCTAAATAATGGGTAATATCATCGCCAATTTCTCCAGAAACTAATTCGACGGTGCTGGTATAGGGGTAGCCATAGCCGACGTCTCGCACGACGCGCAAGTAGCCACGACCCACGGCTCCACCGACATCCAGTTTTCCTTTACTATTGGGAGGAAGATACACATCCGGGTTATCTACATATCCCCGAACTGTGCCATCTAACCCGGCATCAACGAGAATTCCCCCCAGGGGGCCATCGCCTCTGACCCGAATATTGACTCTGGCTTGGGGACGTTTCATGCTAGAGGCGAGGAGCAACCCCCCGGCCATTGTCCGCCCCAAGGCGGCGGTCGCAACGGGTGATAGTTTGTGGCGTTGTCTCGCTTCTTCCGTTAGGCGGGTGGTAATCACTCCAACTGCCCGAATTCCTCCGTCTGCTGCTGTTGCCCGAATCAGTTGATCAGCCATGTTTACAGTTTTTAACAATTTGTACCTAATCTTATTCTAATTTTTTCTGAGTCAAGGTTGGGGTAGGGGAGATGTCGGGTTTTTGGGGTTGGGTATCCGTCGGAGATGTTTTGTTATAATGGGTGAGGATTATTACTCGTTAAAAATAATTTTCAGTTAAATTGTTATGCTCGGTACGTTTCAACAAAGTAGTCTCCGTATTGAAGTCAATGCGAAAGAAACTGATATTCGAGACAGTTTAATCCGTCCGAGTCAGTTACAACAATGGTTATGGCCCCAACAGCTTAATGCTGGACTTCCTGAACAATTTTACCAGGGGTTAACCTTTACCAGTTCGTTAGGGCCACTCAAAATTCAACATTCTGTGGATGTGTTACAACCGAACTGTTTAAGATTATTACTCAGTCAGGGAATTGATGGATTTCATGAATGGTATTGGGGAGAAGGTTGGGTACAATCTCGCTTAGAAGGGATTTCCCTTTTACCGTTAAATTTAGGTCAGACTTTAAGTTTAATTCGGTTACGGGAGTTTTTAGCGACTCAAAATTTAGCCAAAAGTTAACCGGATCAAATAATGGTTAAAAAGGTTTTAATGGCTAAGGCGAAAACCGTTAAAACAAACAAGCGTTTAATCCAAACGTTACTCATATTAAGGGCAATTTTTGCCCCTAATATTCCCCCAATAAACATCGTTAAACTTAAAATAATTCCCAAGGGATAGTTAACCACGCCATGGGCCATAAAAATTAAAGTGGCGACGAAGGAAGAACAAACATTAATGACTTTTGTAATTCCCACCACTTCAATAAAGGTTTGGTGAAAGAACAAAACATAACTAGCGGTGAGTAACGTTACATAACCGCCACTAAAAAATCCCCCATAAATTCCGAGGAAAAATGTGGCGAGATATCCGAAGGCTTCGCTTAAGGGGGAAGGCGGTTTTAAATCAGTTTCTACTCCGGTTTGAGGGTTGAAAAATACAAATATTGCGATCGCCACCATCAATCCAGAAATTAACAATGATAAAGTATCCTTAGAAATGGTAAAAACCAGAAACGCGCCTAAAATTGAACCGAATAGGGTTAGGACAATTAAACTCGGTAAACGTTGAGTATTGAGTTTATGTTCTCGGATAAAGGGAAGGGTTCCTCCTAAACTCAGAAAGGTTAACGCTAACATATTCGTCGCAATAGCAGTCTGGGGTTCTATCCCCATTTGCAACATTACGGGAACTGTAATTAAAGAAGTACAACCTGTCACCACACTAATAATTCCGGTTCCAAAAAAAATAAGAATTAAAATAATTAAGGGAAGGGGTGCTAATAGATTTTCCATTGTTGAAGCATTATAAAAGAATTGGGTTATTGTGTAGAGACGCGCCGGGGCGGAGCCATGCCGTAGGCTATTGGCGCGTCTCTACGTGGGGTTTAGGAATCATCTTCAATTTTTGAATAAACCCGGTTTCTGGGTATCCTTTGTCATGAGCTAGAAACCGGGTTTCTGTCTCAAATTTTATAGATTTAATCTCAACTTTTTTAAAGAAACCCGGTTTCTGGAAGATTATTCTATTTTAATCCGTTTGTGATAAAATTAAGTTTAAAATATTCATTTCCTTAGATTGAAAGAGTTGATTTTCATTAAAAAGCGTTTTTCCGAGTTTATCCATTGAATGACTACTAAAAATTACATAAGGAATATTTTGATAGTTTCCATCAATGGGTAACACCTGCTGTGCTGAAGATAAGGAATAAACTAAGCGTTTTAAAATCTCTTGAAATGAAGGATTTAACAGCTTACGATCCGTTGAAAAATATTCCTCTAGTTCAGGAAAGGTAATAAAGGTTTGAATGGGAAACGCATAATACCGATCTAAATGAGTGGACGTTTGAGTGAGTTTTTGCGATCGCTCGATTTCCTCAATTAAATTATACAGTAAACTTAAAAATGTATCCGCCAGTGTTGTAATTTGTTTGGGGTAGTCCCCCTTAGCTAATGCGTAAACTTTTTTCATTAAATCACTGTCTTTCAGCGCATAAATTTTATCTAAGTCGATATAGTTAATTTCCTTAATAACTTTTTTAGACACAGGAACAATTAATAAACTTCCTCGCATATAGGTTTTTTCTAAAGGCGGAAGCTTCAGCAGTTGATCTAAACTTTTTTCGAGTTTCGATAAAATATCAAATCCTAACGATAGATAAGATAATTCTGATTGGGGAGGAGAAGCGTTAATTTCTATTTCCTGAGCCGATAATAATTTTAATAACCCTGTGGAAATCTCCTTTAACCGTTGATCTTGATGACGTTTTTTAGATTCTTTTTGCACTTCTTGAAATAAGGTCGCCATTGACCCTAAAAAACTCTCTCCTACTTGAGTTAGAGATTTTCGACCAATGGGAATCATCACATATTGTTTCATACCAATTTGACCAGACCCCACAATGCGAGTCATTATAGATGCTTTTAAAATCATTAAAATATTCAAGGTATTTAAACAAGACTCCTGTAAGGAAAGTTGCGCTAATTCCTGAGATTCTTCTGGCGTTAATGGTTGGTCATTTTCATCAAATTTTGGAGTAAAATAAATTGCTTTATCCGATAAGTAAAATTTTAGATATTTTGTACCTTGGTCTAAGTTTCCCCCTCGACCTCGATAAATCACTTGAATAATTTCCATTAAATTTTGTTCGATTTGGAATCCTGGAATTTCGACTAAAATATAGCGAGTATTGGGAAAAGATAAACCGCGAGAGGCGGAAGCGGTCATAAAAATCACATTAACCGTGTCTTTATACTGTTGAATTTGCATTGCTTCTTGTTCAGAAAGACTCGCATGAATTTCTAAATAATCTTGATAGAGGTTAAAATGAGGTCGTTGTTTAGCAATTTGATCGATTAATCGTTTTAATTTGTCCTTATTTTGAATATAGACAATAATTTGACCTTGATGTTCGGCTAATAAATTTAAAATATCGATTTTAATTTTTTCAGTAGCTTGATTAAATAATCCAAAATCTTCATCCTTGTATTGTTGATCATTTACCGACTCAATGAAAAGATGATAATCAATCGTGAGTTGAGAGGCGGGATAGGAATTCGCATTAATTAACGTGGCGGGATATTGGTTTAAAAACTTAAAATTTTCCTTCCATAAACACTGTTGATTTAAATTTTCCGCTTGTCGAACAAAAATCTTATCTCCTTGTACCTTTTGATCGGATAAATGACTTTCCACCACATCCTTTAACGTTAGAGACGCATCGGCGATAATCACTTTCACGTTAAACCCGTAATCAGGATTTAATAAGCCATATTGATGAATAAAATTTTTAATTTCATGGAGGAATGAAACCCCCTCTGGTGATCCGGTAATTTCATCAATCATAATAAAAATATTTCTGATCCGTTGCGACAGTGCTTTCATTTTTTCTGGAATCACACCAGGAGGTTTTTTAGAAGAATTATAAGCACTGCTAAAAATTCGTTTTAAATGGTTTAAAGTATTCCCACTTCGGGTTTCTTTCAAAGCTTGAATTGAAGCGGTAGCTATAATATTATTGGGAAATTGATCAGGATTAATAAAACAAGTATGAATGGCTTCGCATAAGCTGGCTAATACTCCCGGTTTATTGGTAGGTTTTACTTCTAATAATTGTTCTGAGGTGCGATAAATTCTTCGAGAAGATTGAAGACGATACTCTCGTTCTAAGGTGGCGTTTAAAAAATTAACGTTTCCGATTTTGAAATCTTCCGATAATCGGTTATAATAATATTCAACGGTATAATCTTTATTCTGTTGATTTAAAATAATGGAATTAGTATTTAAACCAATCATCTGATCTGAGATTAACTGATCAGTTTCAGCATCCTTAAATTTTTCAACAATATCTCGATTGACTTGAATCCGAGGACTGACATAAAATAACAGGGTTCCTTGTTCTAAATGATTTAAAATATAGTTAGCAACGGCGGTGGTTTTACCAATTCCTGGGTTTCCGGTTAAGAATAAATAGGGGACTGTCGGATCATTTAAGGATTGTTGAATTAACTCAGCATGAGCATTTCTTAAGGATAAATTCCGTTGAGTTAAATTAAGCGATCGCTGTAACTCCTCAGATATTGGATCAGCCGTATTAAAAAAGTCAGAGTCCGTAACGGTTAAGACTTCTTGATGATGAATAGGTGTTGTCTCATTGGGTTTTGCTTGTAGAATTTGATTAACCAAATCACTGCCATTTTTAAAACTTTTTGACGCATTAATTTTAATCACATTCAAAACACTTTTTCGCTTGTCTTTAATATCCGATGAAACTTTATTTTGATAAATTTGATAACAGGTTTTTAAAATCGTTAATTCCGTTTCTCCTGGGGTGCTATCTTGGGTTAAGGAAATCCCATTGATCAGGCGATCGCTATATCCAAAACAGTTAAATTTAACCGAATCACTAACTTTCAAATAACTGTTTTCTAACAAAAATTGATAAAAGCTCCAAGCATAACTACAAGCTTGAATTACTTTCACCGCTTCCTTATCTTTTGTCGCAAAAGCTGAAAAATATCGTTCTAGTTTCTGAGAATAAATGGTTTGCTGTTGAGCTTTTCCCGTATCAATCTCTAATCCACAGAATTGAGATTTTGACCGAATATAAGACAACTCTTGTTTGAGTAAATTTTTCAAGGTGTCAATATTCTTGATATTTTGAATCGCATAAATAGCTGAGGTGGTAAACGTCGATAAATCCACCACTAAAATTCTATATTGATTAAAACAGCGAGTCAATAATAACGTATCCGCTTTTAAAAACTCCCCCGTTTGTTTATATCGAGAAATATCAACATTTTTAAATCCCTGGCTTTCTAAAATGTCTCGATAAGCATCTTGTTCACTTTTTTCTAACAGATTAAAGCAGTTATCATTATAAAAATCACATTGAAAATAGAGAATCTCAATTTCTTGAGCATATTTCCATCCCGTTGCTTCGATATATTCCCGAATAAAACTAACGCCAGATGTCCAACCTTTTTGTAAAAACAGTTTGACCCAGGTGGAAATAGTATTGCGATCGGCTTGATCGAGATAATGATTCTCATTTGCTAGTTTTTGGCTAATTTGATACAGGTAAAGTTGACTCAGAGGAGTCTGATAAACCTCTCCGTAACTGCGTTTAAAGGGTTTTTGCTCAAAATACGTTAAAATTCCCAAATTAAACCCAATTTCAAAGACTCGACCTAATTCTATTCCTAATTTATGCGTCATAAATCGCACTCCTGACACTGGTTAGAAAGGCTAACATATTAAACTTAATATTTTTTTCCGAGTAAGTAAACGTTGAAGTCGTCCCAATTCCTTCATCTCCAATCAATTTACTGTAAGGGTTAAGTTTAAAGAGAATATTATTTCTTTTCATTTCATAACTAATTTCATAACGAGAAAAATGAAATAATAGAAGATAATTTAAAAGGGTTTGTTGAAGGGGAGAATCTTGATCTAATAATCCTGAGATTACATCTTTAGTATGGGTATCATCATACATATTCAACAACGTGCTATAACAAACTACATTATTAAAAAACTTGCCTTTCCCAACGGTTACTCCGGTAAATAAATTTAAAAATACTTTCGTTCTTTGACTGGGATCGTTGGATAGTTTTTTCAACTCTTCCACATCAGGAATATAGAAGGAATCGATATTTTTATCCTTCAAATTCAAAGCCGGATAGGTATCCATAAAAACCGGATAGAGTTTCATATCGGGTTTGTCTTGTTTGAGATATTGAATCACTGCTTCCGACATAAAAAATAGGGAATCAGGGTCAGATTCTGATTTGATTAAACCCAAGCGTCTACTATAAGGTGCTTTAGCAATATATAAAAAGTGACGATATCCTTGTTCTTCATATAATTTAGTGATCACATCCCGAATCACCGTTGGTTTTTGATACAGTTGTTCATGCTTTGTATTATCGCAAAAAGTTCTAAAATTATTAATTTGGATGACATCGGTACTATGGGGATCTTTTTCAATTAAAATCACCTCACCGTAAAGATTAGAAATTCGTTGGGTTTGATCTTGTTCATTCCATTTTGCATCACTCAACCAACTGGAAACCACAATAATTGCTAATTTATCGAGTTGGGGTTTAAAATTACTTTTAAATTTAAACCGTTTTGGGAGAAGAGAATACAGGGAGGATAAGGCATTTCTAACTCTAAATGAAAGGTCTTGACTTTTAGGATCAGCAACATTTAATCCTTGGTCATTCGCTAAACAATCCCGTCGCAGAATATGGGTTAAACAACGAGTTAAACTGTTTAAATATTTCTCATCTTCGCTGTTATCTTCTAAGGGTCTGAGATGAAATCGGAAAATCGGAATAAACAAATTTTCATCTTTCAGGGTATTTTGGCAAACACTCAGACATAAATAGGTTAATAATGTAAAGACTTGGCGGTAAATTCTCGCAGCAGGAGATTGAGGATTTTTGAAGATTGTTTGTCTAATGTCTGCAATATTATAATAAATAGCAATAAGCTTTTGGGTTTGGAAATGTTCCTGATAAATTGGCAGCACTTTATACTTTTCGTTTTTTTCTCCTGGTTTTTTTTCTTCTTCTTTTAATCTTCGCACCGGATAAAATACTACGGGTAACGCTTTAATCCCATCAATATTATATCGTAAGGCAAAATCTTGTTTTTCTTCTAAGGTGAAGTATCGAATATCATCAAAGGTAAAGGTTACTTCAAAGGATGCGATCGAATTTTCACTGAGTTGATTTTCTCCTACTTCTAAATACGCTAATGCTTCTCTAGCTGCGGATTTTTCGCGGATGGGATCAGCTTGATCTAAATTAATTTTAAAAAAGTTTTGATGATTAATAATTTCCATGGCTTGATCTTGCAATAATTCCCGACGTAAACGCAATTTAACGGTTTTGGGTTCATGGGTTAAAATGGTTTTTTGCAAGAGGAAATTTTGCAATAATGTTTTTAAGCGATTCACTTTTAAGCTGACTTGCCAAGGAGAATCTGCTATTTTATTTTTTATAGTTAATAATAGATTATGAACCGCTTGGGGGTTGGTTGTATTCGACTGAAAAACGGTTAAAACGTTCTGTTCAAAGGCAGGAATTGGGTTATACTCTTCATCGGGTATTTCTCCAGTTTCATCACTGGCAAAAATCAGATAATAAAGACAAGCGGTTCTTAAGACTCTACTTTTAAAACTTCTAGCTTTGCTAGGGTCTTTTAAATTTTCTTGATGACGGGAACTGGTGGGATCAATTTCTGTGATATGATACTCTAAGGAAGATTTTTCATTGTAAGCATTAACCGCACCATTGAGTTTAATTCGTAGTCCTAAATTAAATTCTTTAAAATTATTATTGTTGCGATTAAAGCTTTCCCCAATTACCCCTTCCTGAGCAGGAATAATCGGTAAACTATCAAAGGCATCCGCTTGAGAAAAGGCGGTTCTGAGGTTAACGGTTTCTCCTAAATAACTAATTTCATAATGGGCATTATCTAACTGAGGATTATTCACATATTCAATCACTAATTTTAAGCGATTAATCAAAGTTTGCAATAGCTTTAAATCGGGAGAGTCTGAATTAGGATGGGTTTTGCGCCATCCTTGCTTTAAATAGTCTAAATAATCGATTCTAACATCTCGAAGAAGACGGGGTAATGCTTCTGTATCAATCAGGGTTCTGAGTTTAAATAAACTCGAATTCGGTTGACTCGCTAATTCATTTAATAAGGCGTTTAGTTCTTGTCTTTCCGATGAATTTTCCTCGGTAATTATTTCAATATAATGCCGAATATTTGCTATTAAATGTTCTTCAAAATCTGCTAATCCCGTAAACCGGACATTCAAATGATGGGCTTTAATCATCGACTCACCGCCAACACTGCGGTTGGGGGTAAAATTATTCTCAATAATTAATCGTTGGGAATTAAACGGATAATGTTTTTTTAAAGGATAATTAAAGGGAAGAGAATCTTTGTCTTGATCAAAGTCAGACAGATCGGTGCAAATTTGGGATAAAATGTCTTGAGGAGAAAGGGGAGAACAAGCTTGATTTAATTGTTCTTTTAATAAACCTTGAATGGCTCTAATTTTATCATAAAATTGACGGTCTGATTTAAAATTAACGGTCGCTGCGCGCACTCCCAAGGTTTGAGTTAACGGGTTGAGGTTTTGATTTTGAGCAATTTTATAAGCAATATCGTAAGCTCGAATTAAAAGCCGATTTTGATCATCAGAAAGGACAAAAATACCAGGTTTATTAGTTTTGAGTTCTTTGAAAATTTCATCTAATAAGGGAATATAGTCTAATTGAGCAAGGGGATCAAGGTTTTCTTTCAGGGTGTGCTTATCGCTCATTCTCAATTTATGTCATGATATGAATAGTCAAATCTATATTATAAAGTTCTATGGTAACTGTAAAGTCTACTGCAACCCCCCTTTTAGGGTCATCTTTGGAACAATTAACCGACTGGGTACAAGAACAGGGACAACCCGCTTATCGGGGTAAGCAATTATACGATTGGATTTATCATAAAGGGGTGAGATCTTTATCGGAAATTACGGTGTTTCCCAAACAATTCCGCGAAAGCGTTGGGGATGTTGCGATTGGTCGCTCTCATATTCATTATCGAGCGATCGCACCCGATGAAACCATTAAATATTTATTAAAATTAGCCGATGGTCAAATTATTGAAACCGTTGGTATTCCCACTGAAAAACGCTTAACGGTTTGTGTGTCTTCCCAGGTTGGTTGTCCGATGGGATGCGATTTTTGTGCGACGGGAAAAGGCGGT
>JBMDYE010000491.1:0-7280 GCA_048595135.1 Planktothrix sp.
GTCCTAACAATGCTGAACGTCTTACTAAAGCGTTACAGGAGTTAAAAGAGGGGAAATACGAAAAACATAACTTAATAGATTTCAAGGATGTCAAATAAAGATAATGGACATTCTATTTTTAGAGGATGGTTGGCAAGATTATCTATATTGGCAAAACACAGATCGAAAAATTCTTAAACGCATTAATGAATTAATTAGAGATATTCAGAGAACGCCTTTTTCTGGGATTGGTAAACCGGAACCTCTTAAATTTGCAATGTCGGGGCTTTGGTCAAGACGAATTGATCAAGAACATCGCTTAGTTTATCAAGTTAAAGATGATTATATTGTGATCGTTCAATGTCGTTATCATTATTCTTAATAAAGTTATGTAGATAAGTGTTAAGAGATCAACCACCCATAGACTAGAAATTAGTGAGGATAACCGTACCTAGACAAGTTCAACAACCCTGCAAACCCTTCAAATACAGGAATTTCCGGCTTCGGCATCCCTGACTAGCACTCGACCATCAAGAGTGCTAAAGTAACTGATTGGAGATTAAATAAATGTAAGATGGCTAAAATTATTGCGTTTAACGAGGAATCCCGTAGAGCCTTAGAAAAGGGCGTGAACGCTCTGGCGGATGCGGTGCGAGTCACCCTCGGCCCCAAAGGACGGAATGTATTGTTAGAGAAAAAATTCGGCGCTCCTGACATTGTTAACGATGGTGTCACCGTTGCTAAAGAAATTCAACTCGCTGACCCCCTGGAAAATACAGGCGCTCGCTTAATGCAGGAAGTCGCCACCAAAACCAACGAAGTTGCGGGAGATGGCACCACAACGGCAGCAATTTTAGCCCAAGCGATGATTCAAGAAGGGTTAAAAAATGTGACCGCAGGCGCAAACCCAGTGGCGGTGCGTCGGGGAATGGAAAAAGCCGTTAGTTTCTTAGTCAAAGAAATTGAAGCGATGGCAAAACCTGTGGAAGGCACTGCTATCGCGCAAGTTGCGACGGTTTCCGCCGGAAATGACGAAGAAATTGGTGAGATGATTGCCCAAGCCATGGAAAAAGTCACCAAAGATGGCGTCATCACCGTTGAAGAATCCAAATCCATCACCACTGAAGTCGATGTGGTGGAAGGGATGCAAATTGATCGGGGTTATATTTCCCCTTATTTTATCACCGACAATGAACGGATGGTCGTTGATTTTTCCAACGCCAAAATTTTGATTACGGATAAAAAAATTAGTAATATTCAAGAGTTAGTTCCGGTTCTTGAAAAAATTGCCCGTTCAGGACAACCCTTATTAATTATTGCTGAAGATGTTGATGGCGAAGCCTTAGCAACATTGGTGGTGAATAAAGCAAGAGGCGTGTTAAATGCGGCTGCGATTAAAGCCCCTGGATTTGGCGAGCGCCGCAAAGCCATGTTACAGGATATTGCCGTTTTAACAGGGGGTCAACTGATTTCAGAAGAAGTCGGATTAAGTTTAGATACCGCTTCTTTGGATATGATAGGAACGGCTGCTAAAGTGACCCTTGAAAAAGACAATACAATTATTGTTTCTGACAGTGGCAACCAAGCAGATATCAAAAAACGGATTGAACAACTCCGTCGTCAATTGGCAGAAACCGATTCAGAATATGATCAAGAAAAACTGCAAGAACGGATTGCTAAATTAGCGGGTGGTGTTGCGGTGATTAAAGTCGGTGCCGCCACAGAAACGGAAATGAAATCTCGCAAACTGCGGATTGAAGATGCCTTAAATGCCACAAAAGCCGCTGTCGATGAAGGGATTGTTCCTGGGGGTGGCACTACCTTAATTCACTTAGCAAAAACAGTAGATAACCTGAAATCTCAACTCAGCGACGAAGAAAAAATCGGGGCAAATATTATTGCCAAAGCCTTAGAAGCACCGTTGTATTATATTGCCAGTAATGCTGGGGTTGAAGGTTCCGTTGTCGTGGAAAATGTCCGGAATTCTGATACTAATATTGGTTACAATGCCCTGACCGGGAAATATGAAGATTTAATTGCTTCAGGAATTATTGACCCGGCAAAAGTGGTGCGTTCTGCCTTACAAAATGCCGCTTCAATTGCCGGATTAGTATTAACAACCGAAGCGTTAGTTGTCGAAAAACCAGAGAAGAAAGCCGCAATGCCCGATATGGATGCAATGGGCGGTATGGGCGGCATGGGCGGTATGGGCGGCATGGGTGGCATGGGGATGATGTAAGCCTCCGTCATCGTGTCTCGACCGATGTTAATGCTAGATCTCAAAAATTGTTGAGCGATACTAACAATTAAGAAAGCAACGGATATACTGAGGATGATCTTGGTAACACATCCGTTGCTTTTTTGTGGCTGAGGGTTTGAATCTATGAAACTCCCTGATTCTGCAACGTTAATCACACCACCCACTATGCCTTTAGAATATCCTTCTGGCCCTGTTCCCTTGGATTCTGCTTTTTATATTGAACGTCCTCCCATGGAAGCGCAAGTTTACAATGCCATTCATCAACCCGGTGTTGTGATTCGTCTCAAAGCACCTCGCCGGATGGGAAAAAGTTCTTTATTAAATCGCATGATTGATGATGCAAAAAATCAGAATTTTTATACGGCTGTGGTGGATATGAACCAAGCGGATGATGAAGTTTGTGGAAATTTAGATAAATTTCTGCGGTGGTTTTGTCTGAATATTTCCCGACAGTTGCAAATTCCGCCGTTACTCGATGAATATTGGGATGAGGATATTGGCAGTAAAATTAGTTGTACGTTGTATTTTCAAGGTTATATTTTAGAAAAAATTTCTGCCCCGATTTTACTGGCTATCAATGAAACTAATCGGTTGTTTGAATATCCCCATTTAGCCCGCGATTTTTTCCCGTTGTTACGCTCTTGGCATGAAGAAGCAAAACAGATTGTGGCTTGGCAAAAACTTAGACTTTTAGTAGTTTATTCCACAGAAATTTATATTCCTTTAAATATTAATCAATCTCCCTTTAATGTCGGTATTCCGATTCATTTACCTCCCTTTAATGTAGAGCAAATCCAAGATTTAGCGCAACGACATCATTTACATTGGCAGGGTAAACAAGAAGCGGAACAATTAATTAATACTGTGGGTGGACATCCGTATTTAGTTCGGTTAGCTTTATATCATCTGGTTCAGAATCCCAAATTATCTTTAGAACAGCTATTTAAAACTGCTGCAACTTCTACTGGAATTTATGCCAATCATTTGCGGGAAATTTGGGAAGTGATTAAAAAGAAAACCCATCTGTGTAATTTACTTAAAACCTTAGTTCAAACTCAAGATGATGTGCGACTCGACATGATCGCTGCTTATCAATTAGAAGGAATGGGATTAATTAAAGTTTCCGGCTATAAAGCTCAATTAAGTTGCGAACTGTATCGATCATTTTTTCAAGAAATTTTATTAGGTCAACCGAAATATTCGATTGGGTTAGAAACAGAATACAGTGATCAAGAGTTAAAATTTTTGGTACATTTTGATGAATTAACAGAGTTGTATAATCGTCGTTATTTCAATGAATATTTAAAAAAACAATGGAATAGGTTACTAGAAATAGGAGCTAATTTTTCTTTAATCTTATATGATATTGATTGCTTTAAAGATTATAATGATACCTATGGACACTTAGCCGGAGATGAGTGTTTAAAACAAGTGGCAAAAGCCATTGAATGTTGTGTTAAACACCCTTTAAATGTTGTCGCTCGGTATGGGGGAGAAGAATTTGCTGTAATTTTACCGAATACCTCAGCCACCGATGCCATCCAGCTTGCTGAATTGATTCGAGAGACTATTTACACCTTAAATATTACCCATCCAACCTCTAACTTATCTTCTGGACGAGTGACAGTTAGTGCTGGAGGTTGTAGTTTAATTCCCACTACCAATACTGATCAACAAACCCTGATTTCTAACGCCGACCAAGCCTTATATCAATCTAAAGCAAAAGGACGAAATCAGGTGACCTGGATTGATTTAACTCAACCCGCTTCCGTTCAAAAATTGGGACACGTGCGATGACCTATTCTTTATATCAAATAGGAGGCAGTTTATCAATCGATTGCCCCACTTATGTACAACGAAAAGCAGACGAAGAACTGTATCAAGCGCTATATGCAGGGTATTTTTGTTATGTTTTAAATGCTCGACAGATGGGAAAATCTTCCTTAATGGTAAGAACCCGTTATCGTCTAGAACAGGAAGGATTTCGCGCTTGTACATTGGACATGACCCGGATTGGTAGTGAAATGATTACCTCCCCACAATGGTATAAAGGCATTGTTACAGAGTTATGGCGGGGGTTTAATTTATTAGGAAAGTTTAACTTAAAAGCTTGGTGGCAGCAAGAAGAAGATGTTTCAGCTATTCAACGGTTAAGTAACTTTATAGAAGATATTTTATTTGTTGAATTCCCCAATCAACGGTTAGTCATTTTTGTTGATGAAATTGATAGTATTTTAAGTTTAAAATTTAGAGTTGATGATTTTTTTGCTTTAATTCGGTTTTGTTATAATCAACGGGCTATTAATCCTGAATATTATCGCCTTAGTTTTGCTTTGTTTGGGGTCGCGACGCCAAGTGATTTAATTTCTGATCGCAGTCGAACGCCGTTTAATATTGGAAAAGCAATTGAATTAGAAGGGTTTAGTTTAGAAGAAGTCACCCCTTTAGTTCAAGGATTAGAACAAACGGTTAGTAATCCAAAAACAGTGATTCAGGAAATTTTAGCTTGGACAGAAGGACAACCCTTTTTAACCCAAAAAATTTGTCAGTTAGTGTTAAAATCCGCCCAAGAAACCGTCAAGGATTTTTTAACCATTCCCCCTGGAACCGAAGGATTTTGGGTAGAATCCTTAGTGCGATCGCATATTATCTATAAATGGGAATCACAAGATGAGCCGGAACATCTCAGAACCATCAGAAACCGCATTGAACATAATCATAACCGCCTGGGTAGAATGTTAGGAATTTATCAAAAAATGCTTCAAGGCTTAGACGTTTTGAGTGATGATAGCCACGAACAAGTTGAACTGATTTTATCCGGTTTAGTCATTAAACAGAAAGGATTACTCCACATTAAAAATCGGATTTATCAAGAAGTTTTTGATTTCGATTGGGTGAGTCAACAATTAAGCAGCCTTCGACCCTATTCTCAAGCCTTTGACGCCTGGGTTACCTCTCAACAACAAGATCAATCTCGACTTTTACGCGGACAAGCCTTAAAAGAAGCCCAAAATTGGTCAATGGGTCGCAGTATTAGTGATTTAGATTATCAGTTTTTAGCCAAAAGTGAAGAACTTGATCGTCGGGAAGTTCAACAAGCCTTAGAAGCTGCGAAAATGCGGGAAACCGAAGCCCGTTTAACCCAAGAAAAACAAACAGCAAAATGGCAACGAATCTTGCTGGTATCTGTTAGTTCTGCCTTTGTGGTTGCTGTCGGATTAATGGGCATTACCTATTTGCAATATCGTCAATCGATCGCCAATGAAAATAAAGCAAAAATTAACGAAATTAAAGCCTTAATTCAATCCTCAGAAGCTTTACTTGCTTTGAATCAATATTTTGATGGAGTGATTCAATCTTTAAAAGCGTATCGACAATTAATCACCCTTAATTCCGTTGATGATCAAACCCGTTTGGAAGTTACATCTATCTTAGAAAAAGCAATTTATGGAACCCAAGAATATAATCGGCTTTCTGGGCATAAAAGCATGGTTTATAACGTCGCCTTTAGCCCTTTAGAAGATTTAATTGCCACCGCCAGTCAAGATAGAACCATTCAACTTTGGAAAACTGACGGTACTTTATTAAATATTCTCACCGGACATAGTGATGGAGTGGTGATGGTTGCCTTTAGTCCCCAAAAGAAATTATTAGCATCTGCCAGTTCAGATAAAACCATTAAACTCTGGAAAACCGATGGTACATTATTAAAAACCCTGACCGGACATACAGATTCTGTGATGGCGGTGAGTTTTAGTCCCGTAGAAAATAAATTTGTGTCTGCAAGTTTTGATAAAACGATTAAAATCTGGACAACAGAAGGAAAATTATTAAAAACATTGCCAGCCCATCAAGCCCAAATTAGAACCGTTGTGTTTAGTCCCGATGGGAAAATTTTTGCTTCTGGAAGTGCAGATAAAACGATTAAATTATGGTCATCGGATGGTACATTATTAAAAACTCTGACCGGACATCAAGGAGAACTCTTTGGGTTAGCTTTTAGTCCCGATGGTCAAACTTTTGCTTCTGCTTCTGGAGATAAAACCCTAAAATTGTGGAGTCGAGATGGGCGCTTATTAAAAACCTTTCAATTGAATAGTGATGTTTGGGGAGTTGCCTTTAGTTCCGATGGGCAATTTCTCGCGGCTGCCCTCCATAACACCGAAGTTAAACTGTGGCGGAAATCGACCAATAATCAAGGTTATTTAGATTATAAAATGTTACTGGGTCATCAAGGAGAAATTGGTGGCGTTGCCTTTAGTCCAGATAACCAAACCCTGGCTTCTGCCAGTTGGGATTCAACAGTCAAATTATGGAAAACAGAGGAAAAGTTATTTACTTCTCTAGTCGGTCATCAAAGTTTGGTTGGGGGTGTTACCTTTAGTCCTGATGGTCAACAAATTGCTTCCTCTTCCCTGGATAAAACGATTAAAATCTGGACAAAAACAGGACAATTATTGCAGACCCTCACCGGACATTTAGATCGAGTTAATCATGTTGAGTTTAGCCCCGATAATCAATGGTTAGCGTCAACGTCCGATGATAAAACCCTTAAACTTTGGAAACGGAATAAAACGGGAGAATTTCAACTGAATCGCACCTTGGTGGGTCATCAAAAAGGTGTTTGGGATATTGATTTTACTCCCAATAGTCAAGAACTCGCTTCCGCCAGTTGGGATGGAACTGTGAAACTATGGCGTTTAGATGGTCAATTGTTGCATACGCTTACAGGCCATAGTAGTTCCGTTTGGGGAATTGCAGTGCATCCTCATCGTCCCCTCATCGCCTCCAGTTCTCAGGATTACACAATTAAATTATGGCAACTCAATGGTCAATTAAAGGGAACCTTAAACGGTCATCAAGATAGCATTTGGGCTTTAGAATTTAGTCCCGATGGTCAACTTTTAGTCTCCGGGAGTCGAGACCATACCCTGAAATTGTGGCGCTGGAATCAACAGCAACAATCCTATTTAGAAGATAAAACCTTGACTGGACATACCGCAACGGTAATGGCGGTGGCGATTAGTCCAGATCAACAATT
>JBMDYE010000492.1:0-1906 GCA_048595135.1 Planktothrix sp.
CCAAGTTTGTTGTTCTGTTGCTAATAAAGGCAACAAACGACGAAATTCTAAAATCGAACTATCAAACCCATGAATCAGTAAAATTGGGGTTTTTCCGCTTCCTTGACAAACATAAGCGGTTTGGATGGGTTGTTCCCGCAATGGGGTTAAAATTGCCTCACATTTAATATTTTGGGCAAAGGTAATGGAGGCAGCTTCGGTTAATTTTTGAACAGTTGAAGGTAAGAAACTAGGAAACATATTACTCGGATAAATTAGGGCGATTGTAGGATGGGCTATGCCCATCAATCCCCTAAATTTAGGGGTCAAATCCGATGGGAATTTGAACTGGGTTAGAGGATGATGGGCATAGCCCATCCTACAGGATTTAAAGCAGTACAGCCCATTTTAGGCTGATTTTGCTGCTTTTTGTTGATGTAAATAATCAAACACGCTTTTATCGCCAATATCATCGGGAATGGCTTGAAATAGTTTGCGTCCGGCAAAAATCACGAATTGAATTGCCCAGAAAAAGATTAAGATTTTTTGAGCGGAAATAGACCACAATCCGACCATAAATCCAATTAATAACATGGGAACTAACGGCGTTAATAATTTGGTTTCCATGCGATTAAAACAAAAGGCTTCTTTAAAATAAATTCCTGTTAAGGCGGCAAAGGTAAAACCCACACCGAAAAGGGTATAAGGATGTTGATAAATGGTTAAGGCTAAGGGTTGATTGCTAGTTAAGACAAAGATCAGGGAAGCAATTCCCCCAATTAACCAAAACAGTTGTAACAATCGATGCAGGGGAACTAGATAAATATGAATTGTCCATAAACTGACGCCCAAACTAAACCAAAAACCAAAGTAAAGGGGGGTTAAACCTTGAATCGCTTGGGGATTTTCGGGTTGGGACAAAATTAATCCGACACCAATGGCGAAGCACAAAGCTGATCCGATTAAACCAGCACGATAAACGATTACGCCATTGCGATCGCCCTCGGTGATGGTATATTCACCAAATTGTCCTTGATAGATGATCGATTCAAAGGATGACTGTGGTTCGGACATGATTGTCTCCCATTGATAACATAAAAGGACGGGTATCACGATATACTAAATTTTACTGCCTTCCTTCCCAAAAAATATCGGGTCAGGACAGGTTTAAGCTTGAAAGATTAATAACAGCTTATTTGAGTTGTCTGAAATAAGTGCCGTGCTTGGTGGAATGGAATGTCTAAAATTTATCAGAACAAGAAAAAAAATCAATCATCCTCTGGGGGAGAAAACTTAACGCCTATCCAAATTGATGAGACAATTATATCGGGTCAAGTTAATAAACATAGAGATACTTTTAAACAAGAGTTAATCGCCTCAATGACCAGTTTAATTGAGCAAATGGAATCAATGGGATTAGTTAACCCAGAAGATTGTTTAGAAGACGATGATTTTGAAATTGAAGAATTTGAAGCTAAAATTAAATTAATTCTGAAAACGAATGATTTGGAAGTTAATTCTAAAACTTTAAATCGCTATTTGAAATATTTAAAAGATCAGGTTAAATCCCCTTGCTATTTAACGGGAACTGAAGAATTTGATTGGGAAGAAGAATATTTATTTGGTGCGGGAACTAAAAAAGAATATGAGAAACTGAAACAAACTAAACCTTCCTATACGGATGTTTTTTTACTCACCCAGTTTAATAATACTGTCGATGACATCGAAGGAATTCTAGTCGATGTTAAGCGTGTGACTGATAATCGCAAGTTTACTCTTCCTTTAGCAGAATTAGAAGTGACGGAGCAAACCTCTGCTAATTATCAACTCATTGAAGATTATTTAACGTGGTTTGTTAATTATTTGTAGTTGAGTTGGGGGGGGGCGCTCCAACCCCCAACCCCCAAAAACAAGTAAGCTACACATA
>JBMDYE010000493.1:0-10935 GCA_048595135.1 Planktothrix sp.
TTCTAACAAAACGGGTTGACCTTGACCAAAGGTACTATTCATAACCGCTTGTTGATCAATCGGTTGTTGGGGTTTAAGATTATTAGCTGGATTTTCACAACTTATTAACATCTCATTCTTGGGATTACTATCATTATCAAAGTTACGTTCGGGATATTGATTGGGATGATCTAAACCGATCGCATGACCAATTTCATGAAGCATTAACGATTCAAAGTGATTACAGGATTGTTTACTAAATTCGGGGTTAAAATAATAACAAGCTTCTGCATTGAAAACAATATCAGCACTGGTGAGGGTATAACCGGGTAATTGTTGATGATTGGCTCCTGCGGGGGCTTGAAATAAATAATACCAAGTAGTGTAAGCACCTGAATCACTTACGGCTGGATATTCCAGAGTATTATAAGCAAAAACATCAATTTCTGCGCCAAAACCTAACCAAGGTTCGGAGGTATTGTCGGGAGGTAATTGTGGGTTAATTTGAGCAGTTACGTCTACAAATTTTAAGAACAGATGATTCGTTGACCAACGATTAAACGCCCGTTGAATAGCGGCTTCAATTTGTTGACAACTGGGTTTAGGATTATCCAGAAATTGAGGTTGAAGGCGTTCGCAAAAATCGGATGCGATCGCATATTCTAACCCCCCACCTAACCCTCTAATATTATTTTGTGTTAAACTCTTTGCTCCATAGCTCCAACGAGCCGGACTTTGTAAATCATCATCGGGTTGATTGATTGTACCTTGATTCAATTCATGATAAATTGTAAATCCTAAAATATCGGGTTGATCAATCAGAATTCCTCCCAGGATCATCAGCAAATAAACAGGGAAAGTTTTGACTCCCCAAAAACTATACTTTAATAGATTGATAGATTTGATCCAGTTGTGTTTGAACATCGGGGGGTTTAGCCGTAAATCGGATATAAAACGTTCCCGGTTCCGCATTTTTTTCCAAGACTTTTGCATAAATATCTTCACTCCAAGCTCCTGATTCTAATTTCATATTAATTTTCAGATTAGCCAAAATCGTCGGAATAAAATCGTTATTGGCTTCATTAACAATTAATCCCCCTTTTTCAGACAGTTCAAGTAAACTTCCGATTAATAGGTTGTCTCCAATATGTTTACCATCTAAAACAGTATATTGTAATAAAATGGGATTCGGAATCGGATAATAATGTTCCTCTTCCTTAGAAACAAATAAATTATAGTTTCCCGCAATTCCAGCGACTTCATAAATGGTAATTGTTTTTTTCACCCCCTTCGGTTGAACTAATTTTTGATTTTCAATTTTAATTAAGTCTTTTCCGGCGGCTTCTAAAGTAGTTTCCGAAACTAAAACTTGACCTCCGGTTGTATAGGATTCAATGCGATAAGTTAAATTAACTTGACTGCCAACAACCCCGTATTTTGTCCGTTTTTCTGAGCCAATATTGCCCACCACAACTTCCCCGGTATTAATGCCAATTCCCATATCTAAGGGGGTTAAATTCCACTGCTGTAATTTCTCATTCACCCGATCCATCGCTAACTGCATCGCAATGGCACAAGCGATCGCCCGTTGAGCATCATCTTCTCTGGGAGTTGGCGCTCCAAATAATACTAAAATTCCATCCCCCATAAATTCATCAATGGTTCCTTGATAGGAGGTAATGACATCCGCCATATAAGATAAATAAAAGTTTAAAACTTTCACTACTTCTTCCGGGGATAATCGTTCAGATAAGGCGGTAAATCCTCGCAGATCTGATGTTAAAATGGTAATAGTTCTCCGTTCCCCTCCGAGTTTTAAACCTTCGGGACGTTCTAATAAATTTGAAACAATTTCAGCACTTAAATAGCGTCCAAAAATATGACGAATATCCGAGGCAGAACGGGCAACATAAGCGGTAATGGCAACCGCCGAACCGGCTAAAGCTAAAAACGGAGGAACAACGGGAATCCACCAACCTTGAAGGAATAAAAGATAGGTACTAACGAGTAAAATTCCAGTAGCCAAGGCGGAAATAATAATTTGTCTAAAAATGAAGCGTCGAACTTTAGAAGTTGCCCGAAATCTCCAAGTTAATATCGCTCCCATGGCTGACCATAACAGAATAAAAAGCCATTCTAAGAGGTCAGGAATAGTTTTTAATAAAGGGCGATTATCTAAGGCGGTACTGAGAATTTGGCTGGCAATATGAGCATGAATTTCAACCCCTGCCATTCGTTGACCTGGGGTTAAGGTGTAGGGAGTGGAGAATAAATCTTTAAAGCTTTCTCCCACTGAACCAATCATAATAATGCGATCGCGCCCCCAATCTTTCGGAACTTTATCGGTTAAAATATCCTGTACCGAAACGGTTTCAAATGATTGTTTAGATCCCCGATAATTTAATAAAATTTGGTAGCCTTTATCATCAGCACGCACGTAGCCGCCATCATTTTTTTCAAAGGGAGCAAATACGGTTTCTCCGAATTTCCACCAATTATCGGTTCCTTCCACCACTTGAGGAGAAATGCCTCGGCTATCTAAATAAAACATTGCTAAATATAAACCGAAGCTATACCTCTGTTCTCCGGTTTCTGTATTGACCACCAGCAGCGCTCGCCGCACTTTATTATCTTGATCGACAATTAAATCATTAGAAGCAACTCGATTTTTTTCTTGGAGAATGGGAGGAGCCGCAACAGCATCTAAAGATTCATCTCCAATTGTTTTTTCAATCCCGATTAAATTGGGAGTAGAAGCGAAGAGTTGAGCGAGTTCAGCATGACCCGGTTCAAAGGGCAAATCTCGATAGATATCTAATCCGATCGCCTTCGGTTTCATTGCCAATAATTTCTCAATTAACCGGGCATAAATTTGATCAGGAACATAGCCTTGACCAATATATTTCATATCGGCTTCATCTAACCCAACAATCCCAATTCGTTGATCAGTAGCTTCCGCCGGACGCAAACGTATATATTGGTCATAAACAGACCATTCCCAAAGCTGCAATAGTCCTGAAAAGCGGAGCAGGATTACCAACCCCGCCACTAAGGGAGTTGTTACCCAGACGCCCCGCCAATCCCAAAATATTCGTTTAATATTTGCTCCCATAGAGCATTTCCTAAGTTATTTAGATTCTTGGTTTTGTGCAGTTTCGGCTGGTTTTTCGGCAAAGGGAACCGTCGCAAAATCTCCTAAACCAACTGAGGTTAATAATTGTGTCCATTCTGTCTGCTTAGAAGCCCGTAACTGAGCCATAATCATTAAGGTATCTTGCCAGATTTGTTGGCTGGCGTACAGCTTTGCTTTTTCTAAAGGATCTTTGGTTTGTTCAATTTTTGTTTGCAAGGTTGGGTCTAATTTAGTTCGGTTAATTTTCACTTTTACATAATTAGCAACTTCTTCCTCAATTCCTTTGTCATTAACAATACAGCTTATCGAAAATTGCCAGGTGTATTCTTGACCAACTCCCAATGCAATTGTTGTGGGTAAGTCAATTTGAACAATACTGGGTTGAGCGGGTAATTCTATTGTACTTGCATAAACATCTTTTCCTTTGTTATCCACTAAAACAAAATCACCTTGTTTAACTTGAGTTTCAGGAACATACACATAGAACGTTGGGTTCGCTGAAACGGTTGAGGTGTTCTTGTCGGGTACAAGTGGCATTAGTCTCGTGTTTCCAACCATGCAGGTGCCTCCCCGGGTGCCACCTCCTGCCGTACTCTCTGGTTTACCGCGATTAGGTGCAGGCGGAAATTCTAAACTAATTTGCACCGGAGGATTGAAGGAGGAGTTAGCCGAGGGGGAAATACTCGCCAAACTCACTCCTACAGGGGCTAGGATTGCTGTGACAAGGCTTAAAATACTCAAAGACTTCATAACCATTACTACTATGCCTCTATATGTCAATTTAGCTGATCATAAGATGCACCATCAGGATTAGAAAACCCTCATGTTATATAGCAGGAGTCAGTAGAGACGTGCCAATCACCTTCGGTATGGCTTCGCCTGGGCGCGTCTGTACGGAGTCAGAAGTCAGGATGAGAATTCTTAAGAATTTAGAACCCTATCCATCATTAATGTCCTAACTGCCATTGCAACTGCTATATCAGTAACCCCCAATACCTAATTATTGGATTACAGGTCTCTTTCTATTTCAGACTGGTTTGCCATCTAGAAGTTGCCAAATTGCTAACTAAAATTTTAAAGTTTAGATGATCTGATCCGGTTTTGTTATTGTATAGAGAATTTATAGGTTTTCAATTTTATTGATATTTTAATTTAATTCCTTAGTAAAATCTCGTAGAGTTAAATATAAATTAATAAATACATTATATTTTTAGTCAATCTAAAGTCTTCTGATAGCAGTAATAGAATGAATTAAGATCCCACTTAAATTACTGCCAAGCTTTCACAGTAACTCCAAAATTTATATTCTCTTAAAAGTGACTGTTGCGGTTACACCTTTAGTTGTCATTTTCATGACGACTCCATCTTCAGTAGACGTCATGATTATTGTGGAGGATGGATCATTGATTCCTCGAAACACCAAGATATTATTGTCTTCTTGTGTAACAATATAGGAGGCAGCTTTACCGACTCCAAATAAGTCAACCTCACATTTTTGGTTCAAGGTAAAAATGGTATTAATGGTTTTTACGCGGCTGAAGGTAGTCAGAACAAAATTATCCCCATTTACATCTACAATCATGTTAGGCATAATAGACCAGATTAAATTTCGTTGGATTGCTCCGACATCCCATGCTTTCATATAGTTTATGAAATTATCTCCCGAAACAAACGAGTATTGTCCTGTCCATTCTGTCATAGTCAGTCTCCGGTAATCAGGTTAGATGGTGGTATTTTTATACACGATATTTCCACAACAGGAGGTGTTTGTCAACGTTGGTTGTTAGAGGAGATAAACATTCCCTAGTCTTAATTCTTAATTCTTAATTCCTTCCCACTCTCCTTGTAACGTAAATCCAGCCCAATAGTAGGGAGATGACCAATCGGGGTTTTGTTGCAGTTCCATTTGGGCTTGTCTTAAAGCCGCCGCCGGAGATAAGCCTTCGTTTAAAATTCCTTGATAAAATTTCACCATTAAAATTGAGGTGGCTTCATCATCTACACTCCATAAACTCACAACGACTCGACTCGCTCCAGCATACATAAATCCCCGTGTTAATCCGACTAATCCTTCCCCTTTAATATCCTTTCCTAACCCCGTTTCACAGGCACTTAATACGACTAATTCCGCAGGTAAATTTAAGTTAAAAATATCATATAATCGTAAGAAACCATTCACAGATTTTCCAGTTTCATCGACTAAGGATAAAACTAATCCTGATAATTGCGGGGTTTGACTATTCAGTAACCCATGAGTTGCAAAATGTAGAAAACGATATTGACTTAAATTCGGGTTCGTTGCACTACTTCGGTTTGCGTCAAAACCCATTTGTTGTAAACTTTCACCCGCAGGAACTAAGGCTAAAATTTGTTTTGCTTCTTCTTGAGTATAAGGTAATCGTTCAAATAAAACCCCCGCTTCCCGGGCTGACCGTTCTAACTCGGCTGGAATGGCTTTAATGGCTTGAGAAACAACGGCTTTTAACCGTTCATCAGAGGGACTAAAAACCGGATCAGCTAACACGGCTAAGAGTTTTTGGGCGGGAATTCTTCCTTGAATTTCTCGACGTAAAATTCCTAATGTTGAGGCGGAAGGTAAGGTAATTAATTCATGGTTACTAACTAGGGGAATCAGGGTTTCATCCGATGAAGTGTGGGCATGAGGAAGGGCTGGAAAGGGAACATATTGTAAAACTCCATCCGCAACAATTAAAAGCCGTTTATTGTGCCATTGTTCTGATAGCGGAAGAACCATTTCCTTGAGTGTTTTTGCGGCTTCTTCACTGAGAGATCGCCGGATTCTTTGAGTGGGTGAAAGGAATGAATCACGAAAGTTTTTGACCGCCGCTTCTATAGTTTTTCGATTAGGCAATTCATAACTTTGAATTGAATTAGGTGTGACCGCCCATAAATAACTACGTTCTTCTCCTAACGCATATTCTAATAAAACTGTATCTTGATCTAATAACTGTTGAATTTGCTCTAAGTTCAAAGGTTGAGGTTGAGTTAAAGCAGCATAACGGGGACTATTGACCCGAATTTCATCTAAAACTTTGCGATAGTCTTGTAATAAAATTTCGATTTCTTGATTAATTTCTGTTTTTTGGATATCGGTATAAGAGGGATTACTTAATAATTGGATTCTCCGTTCTTCTGCTACTTCTAACTCTTGTTTAAGTTGGAGTTTTTTTCTGAGGAGCATCGGATCAATCCCAGAGGTAATATCTGCTTGCGCTTCATTTAAAAGATCGAGTAAAGATCTCGCCTTTGCTCGTTCACTAATTTGTAATGCTTTGCCATCAAACCCCTGATCAGGACGCTGTTTATGAAGCTGCATTAATAAATCAATATAAAATTGATAATAATCCTGTTTAGAGGCTAAAAAAGAGGCTCTTAAATCTTGATTGGTTACTTTAGTTCTTAAATCTTCAATAATCCCTAATGCGGCTTCAATTTGACGAATGGCTTCTTCAAAATTCCCCTTTTCTCGTTCAACCATTGCAATTCGATATCGAGATAACGCTTCCTTTGGGCGATCGCCCACTTCCCGACGAATTTGTAAGGCTTTTTGATAATAATCTAACGCTTGTTCTAAATTTCCTTGTTGAAAATAAACAAACCCAATATTATTTAAGGTACTGGCTTCTCCGGTGCGATCGCCAATGGTTTGCCATAATTCTAAAGCTTGATTATAAGTGTCTAAAGCAGGTTGTAATTTTTGAGAACTGGCATAAACAAACCCAATATTATTTAACGTTGCTCCCCGTCCCCGTTGAATATCCGGGGTCACATTAGTTCCAAATTTCTCAATTAATTCATCCCATAGAATTTTGGCTTGATTATAAGAATATAACGCTTTTTCAAACTCTTTTAAATCCGACTGTACCTGACCTAAATTATTCAAAACTGCCGCCATATTGGCAGAGTTTCCCAAGGTTCTAACCAATTCTAATGCTTGATTATAATAGTTAAGCGATTGTTTTAAATCACCTAAATTAAAATAAACAAAGGCAATTTCATTTAAGGTGGCAACTTCTCCACTTTTAAAGTTAACTTTATTCCATAAACCCAGAGATTGATTGAGCGTATCTAACGCTTGTTGATATTCTCCTAATTTCGTGTAAATTTTGGCGATCGCTACTAAGCTACTCGCCTCAGTATGTTGATCTTGTAACGTTTTATTCAGCGATAAAAGTTGATTATAACAATTAATTCCTTCTTGATATTGTCCTAAATTAGCATAAACTGAACATAAGAAATTAAGCGTTACGGCTTCTTGATTTTGATCCCCCGCTTTTCGCCAAAGCTCTAATGCTTCTTCCCATTGTTTAATCGCTTCGCGAAACCCCGTTACCGTTCCTTCTCGATATCGTTCCATTCCTTGATTAAACGCCAGTTGCGCCGGAGATTGTTGATTAAGTGTTTGTGCAGATTGCCATTGCGGGGTCATCCCTGCTAGAACGGTTCCTGAGCCTAAAAAATATCCCAGGAAAAGAAAAGAAAACGTGCGATGTAACAATTTATTTTGTTGATTATACATAAATCTCATGGGTTTATTCTTCCTCCAAATTTGAGCAAGTTGAGTCAATGTCTCTGCTGCAAAAGGTTAGGGGGATGAGGATGAGAATTTACTCATGGTTTTGAATATCCTCCTACCGAGATTTACCTGATCTTTTTCTATTCTATTCTTAATTTCAGCATTTGAAGTATGATGTTTTCTACAAAATTCGATTCAATCGCACAGTTACACTTACAAGCCTTGACGAGTTTAACGTCGAATCTGTTTCCCTTCTGTCCGAGTTCTCCCCGTCTTTTCTGGCGGAGAATTATTTATTTAATAACAGGATTTTGTCTCGTTTTATTCTTGGGACTGCTACCTCAACCCACAATCGCTCAAATTAATCAAGCGATTATTCAAGAAATTTTAGATGGTGATCAAGTTTTTATCCAAGAAGCACAGGCGAAAGTGGAAGATAAAGCAGATTTTGGACAAATTGTTTTAACGAAAGAAGCTCGTGCGGGAATGTTATTTAATAATGGTGCGGCGGGTCGAATTGGAATTAATTCTAGCGTTACCGTTGGTCAATGTGTAGAAGTTCAACAGGGACAAATTTTAGTCAGTGGCCCAATAAATGGCTGTATTGCTGGGGTAACGGTTACGGTAGAAGGAACCCTTTATGTATTAGAAACCACCGATGGAAATAGCGGAAATATTAAAGTTTTAGAAGGAACGGTTCAAGTCAGTTCGACTGATGGAAGCGGGGAACCTTTAGAAGTGACAGAAGGAGAAAAAGTATCGGTTTTACGGGGAATTTTAGGAGACGTAATTCCGATGACAACGGAAGAAATTGTTTCCCTTTTAGGGGGACAATTATTCTCAGGATTTACGATTCCGGTCACTCCAGAAGGCGCGTTATTTTCCCTTTGTTCTCGGCTTTTACCTGGGTTTAGTTGTTCAACAACGGGATTTCCCACACCTCCCATTCCGACCCCTCCCGTTTCGATTCCAACCCCTCGTTTCCCATTCTAAATTAACAGATAATCCCCTAGACCCCACGTAGAGACGTTGCATGCAACGTCTCTACACGATACGGATGTGTAACAAACATTTAAAGATGGAATATAAATTATCATTAACGCAGAAACCGGGTTTCTGAATAAATTGGATGTTTTCCCCAAAAATTGAAACAGAAACCCGGTTTCTTGAATTAAGGCAATTAAGCCGCCACTAAACCACTATGAATTAACAATGGTTTCGTACTCGGTTCTCGTCCTCGGAAGGCTTTAAAAACTTCCATTGGATGTAAACTACCTCCCAATGCTAAGACCGTATCGCGGAAACGTTTTCCAATATCAGAAACGGCGTTTTCATTATCTAACCCTGCTTCTTCAAACGCGGCAAAAGCATCTGCACTTAACACTTCTGCCCATTTATAACTGTAATAACCTGCCGCATATCCGCCCGCAAAAATATGACCAAAAGCGCATAAAAAGGCATCTTCAGGAAGGGGTTTTAAAATCATTGAATTCTCAGCAATGCGGTTGCGAACATCCGTTACCGTTTCGCTTCCTCCTGGGCGATAACGATGATGTAATTCAATATCCACAAACCCAAAATGCAGTTGTCTTAACATGGCTGTGCCGCTCATATACGTTTTAGCGGCTAGCAACTTTTGGTAATAATGTTCGGGTAGGGTTTCTCCGGTTTGATAATGTTTTGCCATGCCAAACAAAGTGGCTCGATCATAACACCAATTTTCCATAAATTGGCTCGGCAATTCCACCGCATCCCACTCAATATTATTAATACCCGCCGCCCCTGGATAGTCTACTGTGGTTAACATATGTTGTAACCCGTGACCAAATTCATGAAATAACGTTTCTACTTCTGAAAAGGTCATTAAACTCGGTTTACCATCAACAGGAGGGGTTTGATTACATTGCAAATAAGCCACAGGTAATCGCAGTTTTGTTTCGCCCTGTTCGACAAATTTAGCGCGATTAATACAGTCATCCATCCACGCCCCACCCCGTTTTTCTGCGGGACGACTGTAGGCATCTAAATAGAAATAAGCAATGGGATTTCCGCTTTCATTTGCAACTTGGAAATAACGGACATCTTCATGCCAAACCGGAGCTTGTCCATCGGCGGGTGTAATGGTAATTCCAAAAATCCGATTCACTAAGCCAAATAATCCGTCTAAAACTTGGGGAAGGGAAAAATACGGGCGTAATTCTTCATCGGTAAAGGCAAATTTTTCTTCCCGTTGCCGTTCTGACCAGAAACTAATATCCCAATGTTTTAAATCCTCTGCTTCTTCTGCCCCATTGGAAGCGGCAAAGGCTTTTAATTCTTCAAATTCTTGACAAGCCGCGTTATAACTCACGATTCTTAATTCTTCTAACAACGCTTCCACTGCTGTCACATTGGGTGCCATTTTACTGGCTAAACTTAATTCAGCATAGCTATCAAATCCGAGAATTTTAGACTTTTCTTGGCGCAGTTCTAAAATTCGTTCAATTAAGGGAAAATTATCGAGTTCACCACTAGACGCACGGCTAATATAAGCGCGATACACTTTTTCCCGTAAATCTCTTCTCCTACTATATTTTAAGAAGGGGCCGAAACTAGGAAAATCTAAGGTAATACGCCAAGGGCCGTTTTCTGGAGTGGCGTTTTCTTCCCCTTCTGAACGGGCGGCTTGAGCGGCTAAACTGAGTAAACTAGGAGGTAAACCTTCCACTTCTTCCGGGGTGGTTAAGGTTAAACTAAAGGCTTTTGTGGCATCGAGAACATGATTAGAAAATTTAGTCGTTATTTCAGCTAATTCTAATTGAATTTCATTGAAGCGATCGCGTTTTTCCCCTTCTAAACCAACTCCTGATAATTCTGCATCTTCAATGGCTTTTTCAACAATGCGTTTTTGAGCCAGATCTAATTGCTGCCATTCTCCACTATTTCTTAAGTCTTTAAAGGCTTGATAAATGGCTTTACTTTGATTAAATTTATTGATAAACTGAACGACATTAGGCTGTACTGTTTGATGAGCCGTTCTTAATTCAGGGCTATTTTTAACGCCCATTAAATGACTAATAATCCCCCAACTCCACGTTAAGCGTTCTTGTAGCTTTTGCAAAGGTTCTACTAAACCTGTCCAAGTCGGTTGAACCGTTGTTTCTAAGGTGGCGAGTTCCTGTTCTAGTTCGCACAACAGTTGCGTGATCCCAGGAACCACATGATCTGGGGTAATTTGTTCAAAAGGGGGTAATCCTTCACCAATTAATAGAGGGTTCTCCGTCATTGTGCTACTCGTACTCATATT
>JBMDYE010000494.1:0-2024 GCA_048595135.1 Planktothrix sp.
GGCTCCACTCGCCTAATATCTCAATCAGACGAGTTGTTTTGCCAGTGCGGGAACTTCCACTAATCCACAGAGCAACAGAGGACACAGCACGTATAATAAAATTTGTTAAGATACCCCGTACATTAACATTTTCTTTACACCTATTCTGACTACCGCTAAGGGTCTGAACTATGACCGTTTCTTACTCTAACCAGTTCAAACAGTTTTGGAGCCATACCAACCAATGGTTTCGGGATACGCCTGAGCGTGCATTGGATCAAGCGTATGATGCAGCTTTAAAGATTCAGGCGCTGGAACAGGAGCATTTTCAAGGCGAAAAAATTGCTTCGCAATCGGCCGAATATAGCGATCGCGTGCTTGCTTATTTTAATTCAGAACTGAAAAAGTATCTGAAAATTATTCAATCCCGATTGATGGTGTTTAATGCTAGCCGATCTTTGTTTGGATTATCAGAACAAATTAATCCAAATGGTCAACTTGCCAAGGTTCATTTATATGAACACAACAATGGAAGTTTCAAACCGACGGCTCCGGTTTCAACGATCTGTGAAAAACTAGAATTTATTGATGCGGTAATTCGTCGTTATGAACCGGAAAAACCATCTTACGATTCTAATGGCTTAGTCAAAACCTCTGCTCTAACTCCCGTGTCTTTACGAGATACGGCGATGGAGTCGAATTTTCCGATTTCTAATCATACTGCTAACGGAAATATAACGGTAACAGGAACTAATGTTGATTCAGGAAAATCAATTCGAGATGAATTAACATCGAATCCTGCTACGAGTGTTTTACCCCGTTCACTGTTGGGAACTTTAAATCGAATTCAACGGGAACTTCGACCGGAATCTGAAGAAGAAGTTTTAAAAAATCATCGCAAAGCTAAAGTTAAAACTCTGATTTCGATTCGATTTATTTTATTGTTAATTTTAGTTCCTTTACTGACTCAACAGTTAGCGAAGAATTTTGTAGCTGGGCCTTTTGTTGATCGCTTATTTACCAATCAAGAACAGACTCCTACCTTCCTGAATTTTAATATGGAGGAGGAGGCGTTCATGGAATTACAGCATTATGAAGAACGGCTCAAATTTCAACATCTAGTTGGTCAAGCTCCTGATCTCAATCCTGAAAAAATTGAGGAAAAACTAAAAGAAAAAGCTAAAGAGTTAGCAGAAGAATATAAAGTTGACAGTTCTAATGCAATTAAGAATGTTTTTGCAGATATTATCGCTGTGATCACATTTTCTATCATTTTGGTGTATAACCGCAAGGAAGTTGAAATTTTAAAATCTTTCATGGGAGATGTCATTTATGGCTTGAGTGATAGTGCCAAAGCCTTTATCATTATTCTCTCAACTGATATGTTCGTGGGGTTCCACTCTCCTCACGGTTGGGAAGTAATTCTAGAAAGTATTGCGCGTCATTTTGGACTTCCTGAAAATCGAGATTTTAACTTTCTATTCATCGCCACTTTCCCAGTTATTTTAGATGCCGTTTTTAAATATTGGATTTTCCGTTACCTCAACCGAAGTTCACCTTCTGCGGTTTCAACTTATAAGACTATGAATGAATAAATTAAGAATTAAGAATTAAGAATTAAGAATTAAGAATTAAGAATTAAGAATAGGCAATGGGCACTCTCGCAATGGGCAATAAATAGGGAATAGGGTTGGGGGGAAGAAGCACGCTCTTACTGATGACTGATGACTGATGATGTGTCCGACTGGTGACTGGTGACTGGTGACTGTTAAACTGGGTGAAGGGTGAGAATTGGATCAACAGTTGGTTTTTGTAGATGAACTTTGAACAATTCGAGAGCTAAATTTTTAGCTTGGTCTCGAATTTCACGCACCGCAGTGGTTTCCCATAATAATCCTTTACAGGGAGATCCTAATGTATAAAGTTGTTGAGAAGCCTGACCATTTTTATCAAGTAACGCTCCATTTTGATTAACATCTAATCCAATTTCTAAGGGATGGGGACGAATTAAGCCTTGGTTTAATAAATTAACAATGAGTGGCTGT
>JBMDYE010000495.1:0-2544 GCA_048595135.1 Planktothrix sp.
AAGAAAATAAGGCTAAGATTCGTAAAAATATTGCTCGTGTTGTTCGGCAGTTTTGCACAATTGATTTTTTAATTTATCAGGAGCTAGATAGCGTTGATAATCCTGAAGCTTACCAAGAAGATGATGTTGTTGAAATTTTTATTAGAGCCAATTCAGGCGGAACTAAATTAGGAAAATCTGATTTACTTTTTTCTCTGTTAACTTCTAGTTGGGATGAAGCAGGTGAAGAAATGGAAGATTTACTAGATGAACTTAATAGAACTGGTTATAGCTTTACTAGGGATTTTATCTTAAAAACCTGTATTACTCTGTTGGAAAAAGGTGCCCGTTATGATGTTGATAAATTTAGATATGGGCAAACTAAAGGAGATATTATAACCAACTGGGATAATATAGCCAATGCTATTAAAGATGTCAAAGACTTTTTAGTGGGTAAAACCTTCCTGCGAACTGATAAAGCCGTTCCTTCCTATCTTGCCTTACTTCCAGTAATCTATTTTCGCTATCATTTCCCTAAACAATGGTCAAACATTCAGGAATTAGACACTTATATTTTAAGAACACTAATTACTGGAGCTTTTAGTGGAAATCCAGATTCCTTAATCGATAAATGCACCCACAAAATTAAAGAAATCAATAATTTTGATGTCACACAGATTTTTAATGTTATTCGGGCTAATGGTCGCAACTTAGAAATAACAGCCGATAGTATTTTAAACCAACACTACCAATCAAAAAATATTCACTTAATATTCAACTTATGGTATAAAGATTTTAATTATTATCCTTCTTATGAATCTAATTTGCCTCAAATAGATCATATCTTTCCTCAATCTTTGCTTCGTAAAGAAAAAATACTTAACCCTATAACAGGTAGAAGAGATACGATTAGATATAAGCAATTTGACCGCGACCAGATTGCCAACTGTATGTTACTAACTGCTCAAGAAAACGGTGCTGGTGGGAAAAGAGATATTCCACCTGATGAATGGTTCAGTAGCAAAGATGAGGCTTATCTAGACTTACATCTAATTCCTAAAGATAGAGAATTATGGAAGCTAGACAACTATGAAAATTTCGTTGAGGCTAGAAAACAACTGATCTTGGAAAAGTTTAAGTTGATGATTCAAGCTAATGAATAAAATTTATAGAATTCATAGACAAATGTGACGCTACCACCGCTCTCTACTCACTAGAGAAATTAATTAAAAATCTTAACCCCACGAACTCGATTGAGAATGTGGGGTTTACTTGTCCGATAAGTCAAAATGCTTAATATTTTCCTCTCGTAGAAGTTTACTTTTGCTATATAAACCCTTAATAACAAAAGTAAACTTTTCCCCAACGGCTAAAATGCTTATAGGGTCTACGCTCTGGCGGTTAGTCACTCCTCACCGGATGATGTAACCACCATCTTGAGTTCTAAGAGGTCGGTCGCTTAATATCTCCAGTTCGATGTAAACTATGAACCCCTCATCCCTGTCAAAATTCTTAAAACTTAGAGGAGTAACCCAAGTTGAGCGTTACTCCTCTAAAAAAATGAATACTAAAATCATTGCAGTGAAAGCGTTTTAGTTGCTACAAACAGGGTTTACGTTACTTTGACCTTTTAGACTTACTTTATTTTTTTTCATCCCAATGAGAAAAACTTAGTGTTTTTCCCAAGCTTGAATTTTTCCAAAAAGCTTGTCGTTGGGAATGAGTTATCACTTTTGTTGTACCTGCTCTAACCTGATTAGAGGCTAAGGCTAGTTGGGGTTCCCCATTCATTTTCTTGTCTGTAACAGAAGGCTTTTGCTTCTTTCCTAGAAAATTTAAACGCATATCCATCTTCTCCCGGAGCAATAGTTGTGAACCCCAAATACTGCATTTGGATCACATCTCTATAGTAGTTGACCGCATCTTCTAATGACACTAACACAATCAGCGTGTCGGTTCCTGAGCAACACTGCAATCCCACCTGTACTGCATACCAAATTAACCATTTGCCGATAGGCACAATCAAACGCTCTAAGACTTGTCCTCTGCTGATTGGGTTAGTTTCTAAATGTTCTATTTCCAAAACTTCTGGAGAACCGGGATAAGGATAAAGACCATATCGAACTAATCCCCATAGCTGTTCATCATAAATGAGTTTGGCAATGCTTTGGCAGTCGAAGTCTGTTACTTCCCACAACAAAGACCAGTTAAATGTCCAGTCAGTCGGCATATCTTCCTCTGTTGCTGGAGTTAATAAAGCTGTTTGTTGAGTTCCGGTATCTGTTCTAACGCGCACCTGAAATGATCCAAGGTTTGTCATCTTATTGGTGGTCTAATTATTCGTTGCTATGCACCATTACCTTTCCTGACACAATCGCAAAGTTTTTTTAGAAACTCCACACTAACCCCAATTTCAGGCGCGACGGCTACCAGTTCATTCTCATCGGGTAAATCCTTCTGTTCCAACCTTCTAAGAATTTCGGAAGCAGATGAGTTGTCCCTTTTTGGCATTTTGGCTTCAACTGCCTCTTTCAGTAATACCCGCGCAAGTTGAGCAATTTTGCG
>JBMDYE010000496.1:0-7127 GCA_048595135.1 Planktothrix sp.
CCAATAATCGTCGAATATGCCAAATCCTTTCTTGTTGAAGAGCAGATCGCCAAATTCCACCCCCTTGCCTTTTTTGAGCTAGAACGAAAGCTAGTTCCATACAAGGAATTATAGTTGTTAAAAATATTTTTTAATTGTTCATCTGGTTTTCACTTTTTTACGATTACAATGTGATCGCTCTTTGTTGATAAGGAGCGATCGCTTTCTATCACACAAACTAAACAACTTCTTGAATAACGGTAATTTTGACTATTCGTAATGGTACTTACAGGAGGCAATAATTATTTCTTTCTCCGTTACTTTATAAACTAAACGGTGTTCATCATTAATTCTTCTCGACCAAAATCCCCTTAATTGATGTTTTAGGGCTTCGGGTTTTCCTAAACCCTTAAAAGGAGAGCGATCTATATCTTTAATCAACTCAATAATTTTTGCATACAATTTTTTATCCACAGTTGCCCAGTGATTAAAGTCTTCAAAGGCTGAGGCTTCAAAAATCACTCTCCTGATCATAGACTATCTAAGCTGATCTCAACGAGATTTTGTTGAGAATTAATATTCTCGATCGCTTGCAATAATTTTTCTTGATTTGCAGGAGAAGCCATTAAGTAAGCTGTTTCATCAACTTCAGAAACAATAATTTCAATTTCTTTATCTCGAAACGTAGCTTTTAAGCCTTCTAAAAAGTTTTGATCGAGTTCATTGGCGTTAATGCGATAAATTGTTTGCATAGCTCAACTGACCACTCAACTGTAGTAATATTTTAGCATAGGGGCGGAAAATCCTAATTTTTACTACTATAACGCGATCGCCGCTTCTCTTAAAAAGAGCGATCGCTTTTCTGGCTAGGTTCATATATTGAAATGCGATCGCCCCTTATCAACAAAGAGCGATCGTTAATTGATATTTAATCTATAATAAGCTAATAAATTCATCCACTGTTAAACCTGAAGATCTAATAATAGATCGTAAGGTTCCTTTATCAAGTTCTTGATGATTGGGGACAACCACCTGAGCTACAGGATCATCTCGAAACATTGAAATATGGCTTCCCCTTTGGCGCACAATATAAAAACCTGCTTTTTCCAATGCTCTGACACATTCTCGACCAGAGATAATCGGTAATTTACTCATACCGCTACTACCATAATTTCAAAGGGATCTTCTGGTACAGGTTGCCCTTTTTCTTGACACACTTCAATATAAAGCTCAATCGCTTCTTTAATATTTATCAACGCTTCTTCTTTGGTTTTTCCTTGACTAATACAGCCCGGTAAACTCGGACATTCAACCACCCAATAACCATCTTCACCTGGATAGACGATCACTTGTCTCATGAGTTATCCTCCTTTTTTACTATTATAATACGATCGCCCCTTATCAACAAAGAGCGATCGCTCTTCTGACTGGGTTCATGTGTTGGAATGCGATCGCCTCTTCACTTAAAACGAGCGATCGCTAATTTATCTGTTGTGTTTGATTCATTAGATCTAAGGATAAGGTAATAAATTAACTCCTGTAATAAAACGATAATCACTCTGATTTTTGGTGAGGAGAGGAATATCCAAACTAAGGGCTGTTGCAGCTATTAACGCATCAGGAATTAATAAACCCTGACTAAGACGATATTGTCTCAATAGTTCAACAGCTTGATCTGAGATCGATTCATTAATTTTAAGAATTCCATAGTTGTTTAAAAAAACACTTAGTTTTTGCTGTTCAGATTTATTACGACAACCGACCATTAATTCCATCTCTGTCACCACACTAATTGACAACAAGGCTGTTTTGGATTCACCTTGAAGTCGATTAATAGCTGTATCGATTCCCCGAAATACATCAATTAAGATGTCTGTATCGATTAAAACTCGCTTCATACTAACCCATCCATTCTTGTTTCCTCATTTGGCGAACCCATGCTGAACTATCTTGTAAATCCTCTCGATCTTTCCACATTCCCACACAAGGATCATCTTTAATAGAAATATAAAGCGGTTGAATTGATGGTTTTTGACTTGCTAATCTTTTTTCTAAATTTTGTCTTTCTTCAGGTGTTAAGGAAGAAATAATTTGAACTAAAGAATCGATGAGTTTATTATTCATGTTCCTTTAAGTCCTCAATAATATTTTACTAATTATAGCGCGATCGCCCCTGATCACCAAAGAGCGATCGCTTTCTATCACACAAACTAAACAACTTCTTGAATAACGGTAATTTTGACTATTCATAATGGTACTTACAGGAAGCAATAATTATTTCTTCCTCCGTTACTTTATAAACTAAACGGTGTTCATCATTAATTCTTCTTGACCAAAATCCCCTTAATTGATGTTTTAGGGCTTCGGGTTTTCCTAATCCCTTAAAAGGAGAGCGATCTATATCTTTAATCAACTCAATAATTTTTGCATATAATTTTTTATCCACAGTTGCCCACTGATTAAAGTCTTCAAAGGCTGAGGCTTCAAAAATGACTCTCCTGATCATAGACTATCTAAGCTGACCTCAACGAGATTTTGTTGAGAATTAATATTCTCCACCGCTTGCAATAATTTTTCTTGATTTGTAGGAGAAGCCATTAAATAAGCTGTTTCATCAACTTCAGAAACAATAATCTCAATTTCTTTATCTCGAAACGTAGCTTTTAATCCTTCTAAAAAGTTTTGATCGAGTTCATTGGCATTAATGCGATAAATTGTTTGCATAGAGCAACTGACCACTCAACTGTAGTCATATTTTAGCATAGGGGCGAAAAATCCTAATTTTTACTACTATAACGCGATCGCCCCTTATCAACAAAGAGCGATCGCTTTCTACCCTACTATCGTAAGGGCGGGATCACCCCGCCCCTACAGAGATTAAGGTGTGTTTATTCGACGCCTTCAATGGGTGCAAACCCTTGACGTTGAATATTTTCAGTAATGTGACGAGGTTCTAAGAATTGTAATAAATAATCGGGGCCACCTGCCTTAGAACCGACACCGGAAAGTTTGAAACCACCGAAGGGTTGACGAGAAACAATTGCCCCCGTAATGCCTCGGTTAATATACAAATTTCCCACTTCAAATTCCGCTTTTGCCTTCTGAATATGGGAGGGAGTTCTTGAATATAACCCCCCCGTTAATGCAAAATTAGTGCCATTGGCAATATCCAACGCTTCCTCAAAATTCTTGGCTTTGATCACCGCTAAAACGGGGCCAAAAATTTCCTCTTGGGCGATTTTTGCCGTCGGTAAAACATTAGTAAAAACCGTTGGGCCGACAAAATAACCTGTTTCCGGTGCAGCAACTTGAATGGCTAATTCCGCTTCTTGTTTGCCAATCTCAATATACTCTTTAATCTTCCGTTGAGCATTGGCATCAATCACGGGGCCAACCTGGGTACTGGGTAACGCCGCATCCCCCACATTCAAAGAACGCACCGCCTCCGTTAAGCGCTTCACAAACGCCTCATAAACGGGTTCTAACACCACCACACGGGAACAAGCGGAACATTTCTGACCGGAATACCCAAACGCAGAATAGACCACACCCGCCACCGCTTGGTCAAGGTCGGCACTTTCATCGACAATTACAGCATTTTTGCCCCCCATTTCGGCAATCACCCGTTTCAAATGTTTCTGTCCAGGTTTCAGCAGTGCCGCTTCAGCATAAATCCGGCATCCCACCTCCTGAGAACCCGTGAAGGTAATCATGTGAACGTCAGGGTGTTGCACCATATAGGAACCAACGGTTGATCCTTTCCCTGGCACAAATTGGAACACACCCGCCGGAATGCCCGCCTCCACAAGCACTTCCGTAATTTTAGCCGCGATCACCGATGACACTTCCGCAGGCTTCAATAACGTGCAGTTCCCCGTCACTAACGAGGCGACGGTCATGCCAACGGGAATGGCTAGGGGGAAATTCCAAGGAGAAATAATCACCGAAATGCCACGCGGCTGATAGTTGTAACGGTTGGTTTCTCCGGCGGTATCATAAGTATAGCCTTGGTCTAAGCGTTCCATTTCATCGGCATAATAGCGGCAAAAATCGATCGCCTCTGACACTTCCGCATCCCCCTGATGCAACGGTTTGCCCACTTCGTAGACCATCCAAGCACACAACTCCGCCCGCCGCCGTTCAAAGATTTCCGCCGCTTTCCGCAGCACACCCGCCCGTTGACGAACCGGAGTGTGCCGCCAAGCGGGGAATGCTGCTTTTGCCGCTTGAATGGCTGCTTCCGCCTGTTCTACGCTAATTAACCCGACTTTTCCGACAAGTTCTGACGGGTTAGACGGGTTCAGCGAGTCGATTAACTCAACCGTATTGGTATACTGACCATTAATTAACGGGTTGTAGGTTTGCCCCAACTGTTGACGCACAATTTCTAACGCCCGTAACCCCTTATCCCGTAGGGCAGCATTGGCAAAGTTGGTGTCAGCCGAATTGGGGAATACGGGTTTCCAGGTGTCGTGAATGGTGCTTTCGGCATCCGCTTTAGGCGACGCTAACAGTTCCTCAACGGGGCGGTTTTCCTGACTTTGACGCAGGAAGGAACTATTGGCGGTATTTTCCAGCAAGCGCCGAATTAAATAGGACATTCCGGGCAACAAGTCCCCATAAGGGCAATACATCCGTACCCGATAACCCTTTTGGGCTAAGGCTTTTGCCAGTTGATCGCCCATGCCATATAACACCTGCATTTCAAAAGCACGACGCGGCACACCTAATGTTTCGGCAATGGCGATCGCCCTCGCTTGAGACCGGACGTTATGGCTACCAATGGCGGAATAAATATATTGATGATTTTCTAACATCAATTGCGTTAATCGTTCAAAATTAACGTCCGTTGCGGCTTTATCATTATAAACAGGTTGGGGCCAATCATTTTGCATGGCTTTAATGGTTTCTTGATCCCAATAAGCGCCTTTAACTAACCGGACGCTGACGGGATAACCCCGTAATTTTACCCATTCAATAATTCCTTCTAAATCTTTTTGTGATTCCCGCAAATACGCTTGCACTGTCATTCCGATATCAGTGCGGCTGCGGAATTCTTCTTCCATCAACAGATTTTTTAAAATACTGTAGGTTAAGTCTTTATAGGCGTATTGTTCCATATCAAAATGAACCGCAGCCCCTAATTCCTTCGCCCGACGTAATAATATGCGAATTCTTTCACCGACTTTTTGTTCACTTCCTTTCGCATCTAAGGGATCAAATTGAGAATAAAAAGCCGTTAATTTAACGGAGACTTGCACTTTAGGAATAAGTTGTCCGTCGGCTTCATCAATTTGAGGAATCGTCTGCCATTTTTTAGCAGCTTCGCTGAGTTTTTCCATCAATTCTATATAACTATTGAGATAAGATTCTGCCTCAGTTTCCGTAATAACAGCTTCCCCTAATAAGTCAACGGTAAATGCGAGTTTATCTTTGCGTAACCGTTCTAAGGTTTTAATGATATTGGGAATATTTGCCCCCGCAATATATTTTTGCGCTAAGGTTTCCACCGCAGGTGCTACCGTTGTCGCCGCTGCTTGTCCCGCTAGGGAGTCGGGGTTGGCGAAATTCAACATTTTTTTGAGTAAATCAGGAAGTTCGACTTCTTCGGTGGTGAGATATTCTTGTAAGTGGGCGGCAATTTCCGGTTTACTCCGCAACGCGGGTAAGCAGTCGATAAAATGGAACAATTGCACCCGTAAACCAGGGTTTGACATTGCCCAGTCCAAGAGTTTATCATCTAAGCGCATTTGGTCTTGTAATTGTCCGAATAATGAGCGCTTTTTCTCTTGCGTTGCGGCAAGTAGTTGTTTAGCAATCTCTAGGGTTTTTGTTTCGTAGGTATCGGGGTATTGTGCAACCACTGTTTAAAGTCTCCAATCAAGATACAGCATAACAAATGGGGGAAAATGTCAGGATATTCTGACAATTCTTTCCCCTCATTCGCATTTAGGTTCATTGGTTCTATTGTACGTTGAAAGCGCTTGTTGAATTTACACTTCTTCAAATAGGCTACAAACGATTTACTTTAAAATAAAGTTATTTTGAAATCTGCAACAAATAATACAATTTATTCAATTATTCTCCCCCTCGTCTCCTAGTTCCCTGGTGGAACCAGGGAATAAATAATGGAGGCTCTGCCTCCTTTTAACAGCAGGTGGAGCCTGGAACAAGGCATTGCTAGGTAGAACCTAGCAACGAGGAGTTGAGGAGTTGATGAGTTAAATTGTGGCTCGCTATGGGATAATTAGCCTCAGTAAACTTTAACAAGAAAAGCCTTTAACCAGATGGGACGTAGCCGTTATAAAGTGTTAGAAAATAGACCGCATTTTGTGACTTGTACTACTGTTAATTGGATTCCAATATTTAGTTACCCTGAATTTGCTCAAATTATCCTGAATTCCCTAAGTTTTTTATATTCTCAAGATCGTTTAATCTTACAGGGCTATGTCCTTATGGAAAATCATCTACATTTAATTGGAACGGCTGAAAACTTATCCAAAGAAATTAGAACCTTTAAATCTTTTACGGCTCGTTCTATTATTGATCAATTAAAGCTTAATCAAAGTTATTCTCTATTAAATCAACTTAAATCGGCTAAACTTCCCCATAAAACTGATCAAGAATATCAACTTTGGCAAGAAGGCTTTCATCCCCAAGCCATCCTAAGCGAAGAAATGTTATTACAAAAATTAGAATATATTCATAATAATCCAGTTAAACGCGGTTATATTGATGAGCCGGTTCATTGGCGGTATTCAAGTTATCGAAATTATCAAGGTTTATCTGGATTAATTCCCATAGAAATTATTTCCTAAATTTTCCCCTTCTTCCTCTGGTTCCCTGGTTCCACCAGGGAATCAATAACGGAGGCTCTGCCTCCAATTAAAGCAGGCGGAGCCTGCAACAAAGTATTGCTAGGTAGAACTTAGCAACGAGAATAAGAATTATTCCTCTGGGGTTCCATCAGGGAAGCAATGATAGACGCAGAGGAGGATTAAGAACTAACTAATAATACATAAAACCGCTTATTTCTTGTTAACCAATAGGCGATCGCTTCTGAAAAAATATCATTTAAGATTTGCCAATCATCAGGATAAGTTTGGGCAAAAATCTGCCATTGATCATAAACGAGCAAATAAGATGAA
>JBMDYE010000497.1:0-6233 GCA_048595135.1 Planktothrix sp.
TCAAAATTAAAATCTGCTGCGACTAAATTCGGTTGAATTTCTAAGGCGTTTTGCCAAGCGGCGATCGCCTCATCTGCTTTACCAATGGTTTGATAAACTTTCCCTAAATTCCAATGAACAGCCGCTAAATTAGGATTAAATTTTAACGCGTTTTGATAGCTGGAAATTGCCTGTTCAAAACTCTGAAGTTGAAAATACATTGTTCCCACATTGGCGTGAACTTCTGCAAAATCCGGCTTCAGTTCTAACGCTTGAGAATAAGCCCGTAATGCGGCTTCTATTTTTCCTTGAAATTGTAAGGTATTTCCCAGGGTTAAATAAGCGGGTAAATAATTGGGTTTTAATTTTAAAGCTTGATGACAAGTGGCTATGGCTTGATCATAGTTCCCTTGACTCATGAAAGCTTCTGCTTGCTGTTTATACTGTTCTAATTCGGGTGATACTTCGGTTGTTGTTTCCGACTCAGAAACTGCATTTTCGACAAAAAACTGTTGACTTTGGGAGGCAATTAAGGCGGTTTGAATTGTTTTTTCGGTTCTGGGTTTTAAGTCCTGAGAAAGTCCAGAACTTGCCAGATCAACGCCTCCTTCATAAAATTCTTCTGAATCTGAAGTTACGGGAGAAAGAGGTTGATCAGAGGTGTGGGCTTTCAGTAAACGGCTTAATTCTTGAGTCGCAAACGGATGATTTGGATAAATTTCTAGAATTTGTTGATAGCAATGCAGGGCAGACTCTAAATTATTTTGTTGAATATAATTTTCTGCTAATTTTAAATAAAACCAGTCTTGTTTAGGATTTAATAAAATCGCTTTTTGGTAACAAGAGATTGCAGAATTGAGTTGACCTTGTTGGCTTAAACTATTCCCCAACATCCAGTAAGTAAACGCTGAATTGGGATTGAAGGTTAACGCTTTTTCATAGGAGGCGATCGCTTCCGATAAGCGGTTTTGTTTAAAATAAACACTACCTAAATTAGCATGAATTAAAGCCGAATTGGGTTGTAATTCTAATCCTTCCGTATAAGCCCAGATCGCTAAATCCAGTTGATTTTGTAAGGTAAACCCATTCCCAACCACTAGATAAGCTGAAGCGAAATCGGGTTGTAAATTTAACGCTTGATTTAAAGCTTCTATCCCTTCAGTTATTTGTCCGTTTAAGATATAAGCTGCTGCTAATCTTTTATAAACCTCTGCCTGTTTAGAATCCAGTTGCAGCGCGTTATGAAAAGTGGCGATCGCCGCTTCCAAATTCCCTAATTCTTTCAGTTGAATTCCCTGTTTTAAAAGACCAGCAACCGCATCTAAACTCACGAAATACTCCCCAATCTAGTGTTACCTGTTGAATGAACTCAAATTATCTTCGTTCTTATTATATTCCCTAATTGCACCAAACTCGGTAGACTGAACACTGGGAGTTAAGGTTTTAATTGCCAATTGTCCAAATTTACCATTTTTTGAGGATCAATCAACATGAGTGAACAAGATGCCGTAAAATTGATGAAACAATACGTCGGTAAAGCCGCCGCCGACCGTGTTAAATCGGGTTCGATTGTGGGATTAGGAACAGGTTCAACCACCGCCTACGCCATTCAATATATTGGAGAACGCTTAAAAAGTGGTGAACTTCAAGATATTAAAGGAGTTCCTACCTCCTTTCAAGCAACAGTATTAGCAAAAGAATATGGCATCCCGTTAACCACATTAGATGAAATTGATCACATGGATATTGCCATTGATGGCGCGGATGAAGTTGACCCGAATAAAAACTTAATTAAAGGCGGGGGTGCCGCCCATACCCGTGAAAAAATCGTCGATTGTTTAGCGGATGTTTTTGTTGTTGTTGTCGATAGTTCTAAATTGGTGGATAAACTGGGTTCTACCTTTTTACTCCCCGTTGAAGTGCTACCCATGGCAATGACTCCGGTGATGAAAGCGCTTGAAAAATTAGGCGGTAAACCGACCTTAAGAATGGGGGTTAAAAAAGCGGGGCCTGTTGTTACGGATCAAGGTAATTTAGTCATTGATGTTAAGTTTGATTCTATTGAGAATCCGGCGGAATTAGAAAAAACAATCAACAATATTCCAGGGGTATTAGAAAACGGTTTATTTGTTGGAGTTGCTGATATTATTTTAGTGGGAGAAGTGATTAACGGGGAAGCGAAAGTGCGGGAAATTTCTTAGAAAGATTAACAGGATTATAGGATTATAGGATAACGATGATGATTTTAATTGCGAGTTAATTCAGATTTTCTGAAAATCCTGATATTATGATCATCAGTATCCTACTAATCCTATAATTTTCCAATTTCAAGTCATGCACTATCGACGCTTTGGACGTACTGAACTGCCGATGCCTGTGTTTTCCTGTGGGGGAATGAGATATCAATATCAATGGCAAGATGTCTCTCCTGAAAAGGTGCCTGTTCAAAGTCAGGAGAATGTAGAAGCCAACATTCGGCGTTCTTTAGAATTGGGGATTAATCATATTGAAACGGCAAGGGGTTATGGCACCTCAGAAATGCAGTTAGGTTCTATTTTACCGAAATTACCCAGGGAACAAATTATTGTTCAAACGAAAGTTTCTCCTCATTCAGATTCTTTAGAATTTCAACGTCAATTAGAACAATCGTTAGCTTATTTAAAATTAGATTATATCGATTTATTAGGACTTCATGGCATCAATACCCCTGAACTTTTAGAGGACTGTATTAAACCCGGAGGATGTTTAGAAGTTGTCCGACAGTTCCAAGCGGCAGGAAAAGTTAGGTTTGTGGGGTTTTCAACCCATGGCGCGACGGATTTAATTATTAAAGCCATTGAAACAAATCAGTTTGATTATGTGAATTTACATTGGTATTATATTAATCAAAATAACTGGCCTGCAATTGAAGCCGCAACCCGTCATGATCTGGGGGTTTTTATTATTAGTCCTTCTGATAAAGGCGGACAACTTTTTAAACCACCTGAAAAGTTAGTTAAGTTGTGTTATCCCCTCAGTCCGATGGTGTTTAATGATTTATTCTGCTTAAGTCATCCTCAAGTGCATACGTTAAGCATTGGTGCGTCTAAACCGAGTGATTTTGATGAACATTTAAAAACAATTCCGTTATTAGATCGGTATGATGAAATTTTACCCCCAATTATTGAACGTTTGGAACAAGAATTAATCGATTGTTTAGGGGAAAATTGGGTAAAAACTTGGAATATGGGTTTACCGACTTATGAACAAACCCCTAACAATATTAATATTCCCGTGATTTTGTGGTTAAGGAATTTAGCGATCGCTTACGATATGATTAACTATGGCAAAATGCGCTATAATTTATTAGGTCAGGGAGGGCATTGGTTCCCTGGAAAAAATGCAGAAGGGGTTGAAAAACTTGATTTAAGTCAATGTTTAGCCCACAGTCCTCACAAAGATAAAATTCCACAACTGTTAGCAGAAACCCATCAACTTTTAAAAGCCGAAACCGTATTACGCCTTTCCAAAAGTTAATCAGCTTACCTGCACTAACATCAAGGTCAGCCAAACTCCTCTAAGGGCGAGGAAACCTCGCCCCTACTCTGGCTATCCTGTAGCAGTCCATTAACTTCTGCTATCTTTAAGGAATACTTTTCTTCATAATCAGACAATTTTGCCCATTTTCCTGACGAATATAAGACAGTTCATCGGTTAATTTAGACATAAAAATGAGTCCTCTTCCCCCGTCATGTTCCAATGGGTCAACGTGCATTTTCCTCGCAGATTCTAACTTTTTTTGAAAATCAAACGGTTGACCCCAATCCCAAATTCGCATTTCAATCAGATGAGAAAAGACCTTAACTTCTAGTTCAATGGGTGTTGTTTCCGGTAACTCCTGATGAGCATGACGGACAACATTGGTGAATCCTTCCGTTAAGGCAATTTGGCATTTATACAATAAATCTGAAGAAAGGAAAGGAGAGGTTAATTCCTCAAACCGATGTAGCACCTCTTCTAATGCCATTAAAGAGGTGTTTACTTGAAATTGAGATTGTGCTAGTAGTTTATCTTTACTCATCAACTCTTCTACATAGCACCGCTATTTTTATTAAACAGAACCATGACCGTTTTGAAAATGAGTTTCATGTCATACATTAAACTCCAATTTTCCTGATACTTTAAATCTAAGCGAATAATATCCTCAAAATCTTTAATTTGAGAACGACCATTCACTTGCCATTCCCCCGTCATACCCGGTTTGACGTCTAACCGTTGCCATTGGGGAACTTCATAACGTTCTACTTCGTCAGGGGTAGGAGGTCGCGTTCCCACTAAACTCATTTCCCCTTTTAAAACATTCCAAAATTGTGGCAATTCATCTAAACTGGTACGCCGTAAAAACCGACCCACTTTTGTAATCCGAGGATCATTATCATTCTTAAAAATTGCCCCTTGGGCTTGGTTAGGAATTTGATCTTTCAATGCTTCAGCATTGCTACACATAGAACGAAACTTCCACATTCGGAAGCGTTTCCCCATCCAGCCACAACGGACTTGACCAAAGAAAATTGGCCCCGGACTATCCAAACGAATCGCAATAATAATGGGAACCGCTAAAACCGAGGTAATTCCTAATCCAATAATCGCACCGACGATATCAATTGAGCGTTTGACCCAAGACCGGATTGATGGATGAGTGATGGGAAGTTGATGTTCAACTTTTTGCTTGGTTTGAAATTGATCTTCTGGACTAGAATTCTCAATGGTTAAAATTTGATCCAGAGAAGTCAGAGAAAAAACCGCCATCACTTGAGGACGAACCCCGATTAAGACTAACTCAACTTCTTTTGCTTTTGCCGTTTTTACATTACTGATCAGTGCGCCAATGCCACTACTATCAATAAATATTGTTTGGCTAAAATCCAAAACAATTTTTTTCGGTGGGGGAGTCAAGGAAAACAGATCTTGACCTGTTGTTTTAAACGATACTGCTTCTAAGACGCTCAGTCTTTGTGGTAGTTGAACAAAGACATGATCCCCTTGTCTTGTGATGTGGAATTTGGCCTCTGGAATTTGGCTAACCATCGCTATTATTAGGTATTAAGCTGGGTACTATTGTTAGTGTTGTTACTGAATTCTGACAATCTTGAGAGAGTACGGTGAAACGATACCGATGAGAGGGTTAAGAAACCTGCTAATCGAGTTCCCCTTTTCTTCTCTACCCTGAGCATCCCTGCTGAATTTCATTAATTTTGAATCCCACAAAATTCTAACTTAAAATCTCCCCAACTGCCAAACGAGTTCCATTAACAAAATCCCAAGCAGACTGTACCCTTTTACCTGCTAACTGCACCTCTCGGAGTAATAATAAGCCTGATCCCGTTTGCACCACAGGCCCAAAACGTTTAATCAGTTTGACGATTTCTCCAGGTTGTCCTGAATGTTCAGGTAGATCAGAACAGTGTGGTTTCAAACTCTCTAATTCCGGGGGAAATTCGGACAGATATTCTAATCCAATGGGAACAGTTTTACAGACTTTTAAAGATTGATTTCTAAACTTAGTTAAACAATGGGGATAAAAGCCACGAATTTGATTATGCAATGCGATCGCCGATTGATTCCAATTTAAAATAAAATCTTGATCTTGAATTAAAGGCGCGTAAGTTGCCACGGCATTATCCTGGGGAATCGGTTGAATTTTGCCTTGTTTCAATTGTAACAAGGTTTCAATCAATAAATCAGCACTGATAGTCGCTAAACGTTCCCCCAAACTAACCGCAGTGTCAAATAATCCAATGGGAGTCACCTGTTTCAGTAACATCGCTCCCGTATCCATTCCCGCATCCATCAACATTGTCGTCATCCCCGTTTCTGGTTCTCCGTGATACAAACACCATTGAATCGGGGCGGCTCCGCGATATTTGGGTAAAATTGAGCCATGACCATTGACACAACCCAAACGAGGCATATCTAGAATCGTTGGCGATAAAATCTGGCCATACGCAACCACCACAAACGCATCCGCTTGCGCGTCCCGTAATTGGGTTAAGGTTTCTTGATGTTTTTTAATTCGTTGCGGTTGCCAAATGGGTAATTGATGGGTTTGGGCGATCGCTTTAACCGGAGACGGGATTAACTGGTTTCCCCGTCCTCGGCGTTTATCTGGTTGTGTCACCACCCCCACCACCTCAAAGTCAGGATGTTCTAACAATCGTTCCAAACTCGGAACCGCAAATTGAGGAGTACCAAAGAAGATAACTTTCATAAGGAGT
>JBMDYE010000498.1:0-10003 GCA_048595135.1 Planktothrix sp.
AGATAATCGCCATTCCTTTGCTGATTTCAGCAAGGATAACAGAATCCGGCTTATGTCTGACTCTTGCTCACCATCAAAGGCAGAATTAAGAATAGAAGGCAGGAGGCAGGAGGCAGGAGGCAGGAGGCAGGAGGCAGGAGGAAGAAGAAAAGCATTTTCCCTTACTCCCTCCTTATCCCCTTGTCCCCTTGTCCCCTTGTCCCCTTGTCCCCGTGTCCCCTTGTCCCCTTGTCTTCCTCCTCCCTTTTTCTCACTGGTGACTGGTGAGGAGTGACTGTTTCCTTCCCCTTATTCCCCTTGAGTAGAGACTTAGTATGATTAGTTATCCGAATCGAAAACGACAATTGCAAAAGCTGATTGAGCGTTTGGGATTGGCGCATTTAGACTTGATTCGGTGGGATTTATTAGATTTAGCATTAACTCACCCAACGGTTTCACCGGAAGCGAATTATGAGCAATTGGAATTTATTGGGGATTCGGTTGTTCGTTTAACAGCTTCTCAATTATTATATGAAATTTATCCCCATTGTCCGGTGGGAGAATTTGCGGCAATTCGTTCGATTTTAGTGAGCGATCGCACTTTAGCAGAAATTGCTGATAGTTATGGATTTGGTCAATTTTTATTGGTTGCTGGAGGCGCAACACGAGACAAAATTGGAGAAGAATCCCGTTTAGCTGATTGTTTTGAAGCGGTTTTAGCGGTGTTATATTTGAGTAGCCAGAATTTAAGTTTAATTCGTCCTTGGTTAGATCCCCATTTCCAACAGCTTGCTGCCGATATTATTCGTGATCCGGCACGTCATAACTATAAAGCAGCTTTACAAGAATGGACACAAAGCCACTATAAAGCTTTACCAGAATATAAAGTTGAGCAACAGCGACCCATCCAAAATAATGAAGATCGATTTACCGCAGAAGTTTGGTTTCAAGATCGGAAATTGGGTGAAGGAAAAGGACGTTCTATCAAAGCGGCTGAACAAGCTGCCGCACAAGTGGCTTTTTTATCCTTAATTGAAGGAGAAAAAAACAGTCAACAGTTAGAAGGAGGCAGGAGGCAGGAGGCAGAAGGCAGGAGGTAATAGGAAGAAGGGAGAAGGAAGAAGGAAAGAAAAATAATCTCCTTGTCCTCTATTCCCTCATTCTTAATTCTGATCCTTAAGTGCTACGCACAGGCTACGCCAACGTTCCACTCAGGACGCTACTTGATATTCTTAATTCTTAATTTTTATGATTAATATTGCTATTTTTGGTGCGGGTCGTTGGGGAGTTCATTTAATTCGGAATTTCCATCAACATTCTCAGTCTAAGGTTGTGGCGATTACTGATCCGAAAATGGAACGTCTTCAAGCCGTTAAAGAACGGTTTCAACTGTCGGATGATGTACTTTTAGAAACGGATTGGTCAGCAGTTTTCAAGTTACCAAATTTGGATGCAGTGGCGATCGCAACTCCCGCTTCAACCCATTTTAATTTGATTTCCACTGCCCTACAACAGGGGTGTCATGTTTTTGCAGAAAAACCTTTAACCTTAGATTACTCAGAATCCTTACAATTGTGTGAACTAGCAGAACAACATCAGCGCCAACTGTTTGTTGATCATACTTATTTATTTCATCCCGCCGTTGAACAAGGTCAAACGGTTATTGCTGAGGGAAAATTAGGAGAATTACGCTATGGTTATGCGACCCGAACCCATTTAGAACCCGTGCGTCAGGATGTCGATGCGTTATGGGATTTAGCCATTCATGATATTGGGATTTTTAATCATTGGTTAGGACAAAAACCGATTCAAGTCCAAGCGACGGGAACCGTTTGGTTACAACCGGAAGCCAAATTATCCGATTTAGTAACCGCAACCTTAACTTATCCGAATGGGTTTCAAGCTTTTTTACATTTGTGTTGGTTAAACCCAGATAAACAAAGACGTCTGGCGGTGGTGGGGAGTCAAGGAACTTTAATTTTTGATGAATTGAAAACCGAAACCCCGTTAATTCTTCAACAAGGATACTTAAATTTTGCGGACAATACCTGGAAAGGTACAGGTCAACAGCAGGAAATTATCGAATTTGAATCCCGTGAACCATTAGGACAAGTTTGCTCTCGCTTTCTTCAAAGTATTTTACAAAATCAACCTTCTCCTATTTCATCAGGTTGGGTGGGTGCTGACTTAGTAAAAATTCTTTGTGGATTGAGTGATTCTTTAAATCAAGGCGGAAAACCCATTATTTTATCATAGGAGGAATTCAGGAACAGGGAATAGAAATTTCTCCCCTTGCTCCCTCCGCTCCCTCCGCTTCCTCCGCTTCCTCCGCTCCCCCTATCTCCTATCTGCTGTGATAGCTTAGGTTTTCACCCGATCTAATTTGGCTCTAGCGGTGGAATGTTGTTTTTTCTGGAGTTTTTTTTGGGTTTCCATCAACGGAACTGTAATGCTAACACTGCTTCCTTGATTGAGTCCTTCACTAAAAAGGGTAATTGAACCACCCATCATTTCAATAATACTTCGAGAAATCGCTAAACCTAGCCCAATTCCTCCAAATTCACGAGTGGGGGAACTATCAACCATTGCAAAAGGTTCAAAGATTTTTTCTTGTTGTTCTGGGGGAACACCAATTCCAGTATCTTGAATGACAATAATTACTTGATAACGAACAGGTATTTTTTGTGATGCTGTTTCTTCTTCCGAGTCTAAATTTTGACTTAAATTTGAATTAGAAGCAAATTCAATGCGAGTGGAAATTGTAATTCCTCCTTGTTTAGTAAATTTAATCGCATTATTGAGAATATTCAAAAACACCTGTTTTAATTTATCGGGATCAGCATAAACAATAATCGGTTTATTCAGAGGAGGTAAAGATAGGGTTAATCCTTTTTGTTCCACCTCTAACATCTGTAAATTAACCGCTTCTCGCAACACTTGAACGAGATCGGTTTCTTGCAGCATCATAGATAGCTTCCCTTCTTCAATTAACCGAATATTTAAAATATCGTTGACTAAATTTAATAAATGTTGGCTTAAATTATCGGCAACTTCTAAATATTCCTGTTCTTCTTCTTCACTATCACACAAGTCATCTTTAACAAAGATAATGGAGTTAATAATTCCATTTAAAGGGGTTCTTAATTCATGAGAAACAACCCCTAAAAATTCATTTTTCAGACGATTTGCCACTTGGGCTTCCTTGGACGCATATTCTAACGCTTGCGCTCTTGCTCTTAATCGTCCGACCATGGTATGGAGGGCATCAGCTAACTGATCAAATTCTCGAATTCTGAAGTTATCGGGAGCTTTTTCCGGGGCATCCAAGTTATTTAATTTTAAAGCATAATCCCTTAACTTCTCGACAGGACGAGCCAACTGTCTAGAAATATAACAAGCAGCAATAATACTTGCAATCACTAAACATAAAATCAAAGAAAACAATAAGGATTTTATTTCTTTTAATCCCGATAAAGCATCATTTAAACCCGCAACCGCTAAAACAAGCCATTGACTATTTTTTTCGACTGTAATCGGGCTAGGAATCACATCATACCCGGCTAACAGTTCTTCTCCTTTTCGATCAAATGAAAATAAATGAACAAAAGATTCTTTTCGTTGAGAGAGGGCATTAGACAGCAAACTTTTCAGTCGCTGTGCATCGGGTTGCTCTTCAATATTTTTTCCGACTTTTTCGGCATCAGGATGGGCAATAATAATTCCCGCTTGATCAATAATGACCGTTGAACCTGTCAGAGATTTAGGTTGCTCCTTCACTTCTAAGTAAAGCGTTGATGCCGAACTTAACACATAGCGCAGTAAGTTTTGGTTATTTTGATTAATATAAATCGGCGCACTAAACACTAATTGAATTTGATTTTGCCGTTGGCTGGGATTTTCAGATTTTTGATTAGAATTATTGGAGTAGCCTAAAGGGGGAGAGATATGATTAATATAAATGGGAACGTTTTTAGGGTTTTTTAACGACCAAAAATTTTTCGGAATTGAATAAATCGGTTGTTTCCCACAAGTGCTAGCAATCACTTGTTCAGTTTGCAAATTAGTCAGTTGCAAACAATTCACCGATGTCGGTAGGGTTTGCTGAAGTTGGGTCAGAAAAGATTGATACTGCTGAGTTTTTCCCGACTGCAATACAGCACTTCCCGTTGCAATTTTCAGACTGGCTTGCATCGAATTAAGCCAATCTTCAATAGTTTGAGCCTTTTTTGTGGCACTTTCTGTTAAATTTAATCGGGCTGTTTGCAATAAACCAGAACGGGCTTTTCGATAGGTTATATACTCTCCAACCAACAGGACAGGAAGACTGAGTAGCAAAATTTGGGATAGCAAAATTCGACGAAATGAGGATTGACCTAGTTTAGGCATAGTACATTTCCGACGCTTTGGTGCAATACCCACTAAAAACTCCATGTCTACAAACAGATTAACAGCAGCCTTTTATCTGTCTGATCGATAAGACCTATATAGCAGGTGCGTATCTTTGCTGACTCAGCTTAGGGGGTTTCAAGACAAACGTTAGTTTGGCTTAATCACTCAATTATTATACTAAGATGGATTCTTGGCTATCCATCCAGGGATGATCCCCAAATTTTTCAGCCTGGAGTCCCATCCAATTGTAAGGGAAGAACAGCAAACTGGAGAGTCGGTTACTGATATTTTTTATATTTCTTTAACTGAAAAAATTAAAATCCCTTAAAATACCCAATTCAAAATCAGCAGAGTCTTCCAAGGGGCGGATGTTATTTAATGCACCTCTGTTCCCTCAAAGCTTTAATATATTATCTTTTCCCTGCATAATTATAAGATTTTCTAACATTTTAATCCTTTAAGGAAAGTCTCTCAACCGATTGATTCGTCATCAAATCCGTCACAAAAATCCTGATCCTGGCAGCAAAAGTCATGATTAAAGTGATGGGCGATCGCATCAGTGACATTAGACTGTGATCCATTCCACTGAACCCGCTACCAGCCTCTACAGCTAGCCTTAACCCATCTTCAAAATTCTTATCTTTCCGGGAATTTTTCCCCAAGGATTCCACAACTTTTCCACAGTCTTCCCGAAAGTTTTCCACAGATTTTAGGAAGTTTTCCACAACAAAACGGGTTAGGTTGCACTGTTCTGGTTTAATTGGGGATTGTGCGATCGCCTTGGAGAAAGCCAACAAAAACCGGGAATTTATGAAGTTTTGTAACAAAAAAAGGCTACAACACCGATTCTACCGTCAGGACTTGGAGGCTTAGTCACGGGTTGTAACATTCCGCAACATTGACAACCCTACCCCCAGATCGCACAAAATGAATCGACTACCCAATTTCAAATTTTGTCAGGGTGAGGAATTGCAACCCGATTCCTGTAAAATTTGAAGTTCTGGGTGGTTCTGTACCAACACCGATGAGAGCAGTTTCATGAACATAAGTGTGAGTATCTTGACCGAAATTCCTGAAACGCTGCACGAATCCCTCCAGGGCTACTTGGAAACCCACCCCGACTGGGATCAAGATCGGGTATTTTCCGCCGCCCTGTCGCTCTTTTTGTTGCAGAATGGAAACAGCAACACGCCAGAAGCATCGAGCAGTTGTCGTCAAGCTGCCCGTGTTTATCTTGAAACCTTATTCCAGTCGTAAATAATTGCCACGACTGTAATCCGTTGTCCTTCCTTCTCCATAGCCACTAAGAGGGAAAGAAAGACAACCCCCTAACTGCCAACGCAAAGACTCCCAAAAGCAATGACAAACGTACTCGACAGCTTAGTTGTAGGTTCTGGGATCAGTGGTCTGAGTTTAGCCTACGCCCTTTATTCAGGAACAAAAACCATTACCGCCCAACAGATCCTCGTCACAGAAAGTCAAGGACGAGTGGGAGGCAATATCACGACAAAATCAGAGAATGGGTTCCTATGGGAAGAAGGCCCCAATAGTTTTGCTCCCGCCCCTGAACTCCTCAAACTGGCTGTTGATGTGGGTTTGAAACAAGATTTAGTCTTTGCCGATCGCAAATTACCCCGTTATGTGTATTGGCAGGGGGAATTAATGGCTGTCCCCATGAGTCCCCCCGCCCTGTGGAACACCAATTTAATCAGCCCCCTCGGTAAATTAAGAGCGTTCATGGGGGCTTTGGGGTTTGTTCCCCCTGCAATGGGTCAGGATCTCGATCAACAAGGCGGAGAAGAAACCGTTGCTCAATTTTTCAAGCGCCATTTGGGTTCGGAGGTTTTGCATCAACTGGTACAACCCTTTGTCTCTGGGGTCTATGCGGGCGACCCTCAACAATTGAGTGCGAGAGCCGCCTTTGGTCGTGTGGTTAAAATGGCCGATCAAGGAGGTGGATTGTTAGGCGGGGCGATTTTATCTCGACGGAAACAGCCGAAAATTAAGCAAATTGCCGATCCTGCTATCCCCAAAGTCCGACCAGGGGAACTCGGATCGTTCAAACAAGGCTTGCAGATGTTGCCGGAAGCGATCGCTTCTCAACTCGGAGAACGGTTAAAACTCAATTGGCATTTATTGCGATTGTCCCGGACTGAACAACAAACCTATCTGGCTGAATTTTCCACCCCCGACGGCCCACAACAGGTGGAAGCACGAACGGTGGTGTTAACGACTCCGGCTTATGTCACCGCAGAGATATTAGAACCCCTCCATCCTCAAGTTAGCCAAGGGTTAAAAGGAATTTCCTATCCGCCTGTGGCTTGTGTGGTGTTAGCGTATCCGGTTTCTGCTTTAAAACAAAAATTAGTTGGGTTTGGCAATTTAGTTCCCCGTGATCAAGGCATTCGGACATTAGGAACGATTTGGACATCGAGTTTATTCCCCGGTCGGGCGCCGGAGGGTTGGCAAACCTTAACCAGTTATATTGGGGGAGCGACTGATCCTGAAATTGGCAATATGGACGATGACCAAATTGTGCAAGCGGTTCATCAAGATTTACGTCAGATTTTATTAAAAGAAGATATCTCACCCAAGGTGTTAGCGGTGCATTTATGGAAACGCGCGATTCCTCAATATAATCTCGGTCATTTACAACGGTTAGCCGAGATTAATGAAAGCTTAAAATCTTTACCGGGTTTGTATTTATGTACAAATTATAGTGATGGTGTAGCCTTGGGCGATTGTGTTCGACGGTCTCAAGATTGTGCAAAAGATATCGTGAGTTATTTGGCAAAATAAAGAACTGTTAGAAGGAACAAGGATCTGGATTTATGCCCAGGGCTGTTTCATTTTCAAGAGTGAATTTGTTTGACCTCTCCCCCTAACCCCCTCTCCTACAAGGAGAGGGGGGAAGAATTTCTACTATTAATCCGCATTTCATATAACCCGACTACAAAACCCTGTCGCATCCTTCCTTACTGCTACAGGGTTTTAGTTGATCAAAATTATTAACTTTAACTCAAATTCTTGAAAGGAACGCTTGAGAGCGCAGTAATTTTTGTTGATTTAAACTTAATTTAATTACACTAAATACACCTTCTCCCAATTGTCCATTCCTATTGATTCGTTATAGCGATGCGCCCTTAATAGAAAAGATGGGAAGTAAAGTCACTTTACTTTACAAATCTGTTTGTATAATTCGTTTGAACTCTTGCTTCAATCTGGCTTCCGTCTACTTTTGGAGAAAGACAGTAGCGGTATGTAGAGAACCGCCACTGTCGATGAGGAAAGGCTAAGAGTCTCAATCAGATGAGACGGATTGTTCAGAGGGAGGGTTAGTGGCTTTTGCGACGGATAGACAGCATTCCACCAAGAGCTAAACCTAAACCAACCAAGGTTGCAGGTTCGGGAACTTCAGCAGGAGGAGGAGTCACAACTTTAATGTTGGAAGCAAAGATGGAAGCGTGAGACAAAGCTCTACCTGCTTTTCCAGTCCCGTCGAATTCAACACCAATTGTGTCAAAGATACCTGTTAAACCTTTGTTCCAGTCGTAATCTTGGAACAAGTAGGCGGTGTAAGCTGTACCAGCTTTTAAGCTAACAACAAAGGTATTTGTATTTAATGCTTTTTTGAAACCCCAGTCTCCGTCTTTGTTTTCACCGTTATCGGCAAAGAAACCAAAGTTGCCTGCATCTCCATCGGATTTACCAACTAATGTCCAATCCACACCAGTCCCTACAAGATCACCAAACATTGCACCACTATCCAATAAGCCTTCCAAGGTACCTTTATTACCTGTGTCATTCCCTACTTCGTTTTTACAAGCTGTTGCTTTAACTCCACCTAACAAAACGTTGTCGGTGCTGCAAATCGCATTAGTTGCTGTATTGGTAGTAGTGGTCGTTTCTGTAGTTACAGGAGAGCTTGGGCTAACGACCTCTTGTTTATTTTTTTTGTCGTTGCTGTTGTCTTCTTTTCTTCCGTTAGCTTGTGCAGGTGCAGCAACTAAGGAAATAGCAATACCAGTCGTTAACAACGTAGAAGCGATTACTTTAAAAAGTGTAGTTTTCATCTTAGCCGTCCTCTTTTATAAATCTTAGCCTGGGGTAGAAGCAAGGGTTTGAAGGCTTGTTATGTTTCATTCCCTTGTCCTACCCTGTTACTAATACTACGCTATTAATTCAAGCCCTGTCTATAGGTTTTTGCCAACTTGGGCTAACTTTACCAAAGGTTTACAGTTATAGTTGTCTACTATAAAGGTTTTATAAATTAAGCTGAAACACTTATCCATAAGGATTTTACGGCTTATTAACCGGTTTCATGAAGATGACTTCAAAAAAGACAATTTAAAATTTAGCCGTCCAATGGACAGGCGTGGGATTAATCAGTATTAGTATAAAAAATAACTTGCAATTGCGTAGTTTCCCTGTGATTTAGATTGATTGAGAAAGAAATCTATCCCTACTCCTCATAATTACTGAAATTGCGATCAAGCAGTCAGCCAGATAATCTGTTTCCCCTTCAAGGAAATTTATTGTTGTGGCTGGTTTAAACTTTTATTCTGGATTAATAAGCCAAATCCGCATCAACGCATTAATCTTGATCAACAAAGCTGAATATGAAGTGATTCCCAGCGTCTATTGATTTTCATGAAATGATTTGAGTTCGCGACCAAACCAACCTATCCCAACGGTAAACTCAAACCCTTGAGGGGAATTTGCTGGGGTGACTGAGTGAAGCCTTTACCCTGAATTAAGACCCCAAAACCGCCTAAGCCCATTGGATCGATCAGGGAATGAAGGGCGTCCCGTCTTCGTAAGGTTTCCGACAGAGAATAGTCTTGTTGTTGAGATAACGAAGCGATGCGCGAACCTAACCCCAACGCCATTAAAAACAACGCTTGTTGGGTGAACCCCACAAAATCAACACCCCAGAGATTACCATGGTATTCCAGGGCGGTAAAATTAACGTGGGCGGTTAAATCTTGGTAGCCAATATTCAGATAAGGGTTATTATGATAGCGATGTTGATAGTAACATTGTAATGTTCCTTCTCGGCGAGTCGGAAGATAATATCGTTGAGCCGGATAGCCATAATCAATGGTTAAAACAAAGCCTTGATGCAGTTTATGAGCAACGGTTTTCATCCATTCTAAGGCGAGTAAATTCACTTCCGTTCGATAACCGTCGGGGTAAGCATCAGAACATAAATCAATATTGATTAACTTAAAATAATCTTTAATTTTTTCGGTAGAAAGTTGAGCGATAATTTCTTTAAATTTAACCTCAAATTCCGTAGAATCGGAATCTAAGGTGATATAAATTTCTTGAAGTTGTTGATTTTGAACAATTACTTGATGAACGGGAAACGCATCAACTAACTCATTAGAGAAAAAACAGCCTGTGATTTTACCGTTAGAAATATCTTCAAATTCGCACCATTCAACTGAGACAGAATCTTTTAAAGTTTGTTGAAGTTTGGCTTGTTGTTGAGACTTTAGAAAACTCGATTTTTCGATAATAATATAATTTAAACTGTCAAAAAAATTAGGATATTTTTTTTGTAAATAAAGCAGAATATCCGCCGCTAATAATCCTTGTCCTGCTCCCATTTCAACCAAAGTAAAAGGATTAG
>JBMDYE010000499.1:0-3337 GCA_048595135.1 Planktothrix sp.
GCACAAGCCCACAGGATTAACGCATAAAATAAGCCGACTCCACTCCAGACCAAATCATTTTTCCGATGAACTTCTGGAAAGAAGAAAGCAGACATATAAAGGGCAAAACTCCCTAAACCGACTGCAATCGCCAGGATGTACGCTAGCATTTGGCCGTCTCCTTAGATCAACAAACCTCTATCGGGTATTGTATCGTTCTGACTGTCGGAACGGATGTACTCTTGAGTCAGAACTTTATAATTCGTAATTTCAATTATTGCTGTTGCGAGTGCTAGATTTTTCGGCTCTCAATCCCCCTTTGGATCAGGATTTATCGGTTTCTTGTGAACGAGATCACAATCTAACCCGGTACGGAATCATATTGCATCTATTTGTTGTCTTACTACTATAGACATAGATACAAACAAGGGTGCTCACAAATTATCGAGCAATTAAGTTTTTGGGGGGGAGAAGGTTATGTTAGAAAAGCTATTATTATCGGCGTTTATCACATTGTCCCTATATCTTCACGTGGGGGGAAACTGGTTAAATTTCCAAAAAACATCGTCTTTAGGAGAAGTTCTACCCACTCAAGCGGGAAAAATTCTTCTCTCTCACAATCTAAATAAGTAGAGCTTGCAAATTGAAACTCAGCTTCGTTGTTCGTTAATGATTGCTTGCGATCAATGAAATTTTTCTCATCTGCTTTTCACATTCGCCTCACTCTGCTCCGTTATCGTTTTTAGTAGGGTTAAGCAATTAACCCTACTGATTTTTACGTTGCTGGAGTTTGAGTCAATCATGTTGTCCACTTCTTTGCAAAGTCATTCCACTCAATCCCGCACTATCGATCATCCTAAAATCCTGCGATTATCGAATGATCTCGTTTGGATTAAATTAATTGAGGATGCAATCTCGGAAAATCGCTGTGCTTTGTATCTTCAAGAAGTTGTTTCTTTGAAGGAACCGAATTATAGGCGGTATTATGCGGTGTCTCTCCGAATATTTGATCGCCAAAATCGGATGATTCCCCCCTCCGTTTTTCTTCCCATTGCCGAGCATTATTATTTACTACCCAAGCTTGACCGTTGGTTGGTTGATCATTTATTTAAACAGTTTTCCCAAACCCACCCACAAGCTTTAGAAGATTGTTGTTTTGCCATTAACTTATCCAGCCATAGTCTGAATTATTCGGATTTAATTTCTTCGATTCATCAAAATTTAGAACAATTAGCGATTCCACCGGAAGTGATTTGTTTTGAAATCACAGAAAACGTAGCTTTATCTAATCTAGAAACAACGTCTGATCTGATTACGTTTTTGCAAAGTTTAGGTTACTACTTCACCTTAGAAGATTTTGGGAAAGGATTAATTTCCTTATCCTACCTCAAACACCTTCCCGTTGATTATCTAAAAATCCCAGGGGTTTTTATTGAAAATATGCTGAATGATCCGACGGATCGAGTCATTGTTGAAATGATTTCTTATGTCGGTCAAAAGATGGGATTGCATACGATTGCTGAAAATGTCGAAAGTGAAGAAATTTTGAAGGAATTGAAAGTCATCGGAGTTGACTATGCTCAAGGTCACTATCTCAGTGAACCTAAACCGATTCAAGATGTATTATATTCTCAGCTAAACGGTTAAAATGATCCAAGTTTTAGAGCAAACCGATTTCAAATCCTCTGCTTCCAGCTTCTTGAATCCCTCGTAATGTGCTGTTGAATCACTTAATTTAAGAGTTGATTCTGAACCGAATTCCATTTGATTAACGTTGATTTAAGCGGAAAATAGAGGGTGAATGTACTACCTTTTCCGGGTTGACTTTTCACTTCAATACTCCCCTGATGGGCTTGTACAATTGCTTTCACAATCGCTAATCCTAGTCCTGAACCGCCTGTTTTCCGAGAGCGATCGCTATTCACCCGATAAAACCGATCAAAAATGCGATTTTGTTCATTAATCGGAATCCCAATTCCACTGTCTTGAACTTGAATAATCGCCTGTTGTGGATTAGAATCTAAGCTCAGTATAATTTTACCTCCAGAGGGAGTATATTGAATCGCATTCAGAATTAAATTATAGATAACGCGATACAGTTGTTCTTCATTTCCTAACACATAAATTAACGCTTCCGTTCTACTTTCTGTTATGAATAAAACATCAGCATTCATGGCAATAATCGTCAGTTCTTCTTGAGCATCACTGATTAAATCATTTAAACAGCAAACGGTTTGAGTTTGCAGAACGGTTTGTTGATCCATACGGGATAATAAGAGTAAATCTTGCACCAATTTAGAAAGCCGTTGATTTTGTCGTTCTACGGTTTTTAAGGTTTCTATTGCTTCTGATTTTGTTAATTGTTCCGATTGTGTTGTTGATTCAATGGTGGCGCGAATAGCGGCTAAAGGCGTTCTTAATTCATGGGCTGCATCTGCGGTAAATTGTTGAATTTGTTGATAAGATTGATAGATAGGCTGCATGGCAATTCCGGCTAATTTCCAACTGGAAAAACCAACTAAAATCAGTGCTGCTGGTAATCCAATTAATAGAATTAAGGTAACAACAGTCATATATTGATCAAAATCTTCAAGCGATCGCCCTAACTGTAACGTTCCCCAATTTTGTTGATTTCGAGTATGAAGAACAAGGGAATATTGGCGATAACGTTCACCCGTTTTAGTGACAATCGTTTGCCAAATTTCTCCTTCTGGCATTTTAGATAAACCAATTTTGGGGCGGTCTGAGAAAGCGACTAAATCACCAGATTGATTGAATAATCGAATATAATAATAACGATTATGATAAGGAGCTAATCGATGAATAACTGGGTTTTGTTCATCTTGAATGGGTAAACAAGGATTCACTGATTTAGATTCATTAAGCGTTTCTGTCTGAGTTTTATGGGGTAAATTATGAATAAAAATAACCAGATTTTTTTGACTGGTTTGAGTTTCCACTAAACACAGATCAGGAATAATTCTAACCACATCGGGTTCTAACCGTCCAGGGGATTGAAAAACCGTTTCTAAACTATCATGTAAGGCGCCCGCAACGGATTCTATTTCTCGATCCAATGTCACCCAATGGGCATGGGCGATCGCTTCATAAACCCCCAATCCACAAATACTTAAAATTATCCCCATTACTCCGGCATACCAAAACGCTAACCGTTGTTTGGTATTATGAAAAAGCTGATTTTGATTCATGAATTTTTATCCCCTAAAAAGCGATATCCTAACCCATAAACCGTTTCAATTAAATGCTCACAATGAATTTCTGCCAGCTTGCGCCTTAACAAACGAATTTGCGCCGCCACAACGTTACTTTCCGGTTCTGATCCAATTTCCCACAGTTG
>JBMDYE010000500.1:0-7202 GCA_048595135.1 Planktothrix sp.
CTGATTACTGAAACGTTGTTTGATGAATTTCTTGGAGTTTTTTGTATTCTTCCGCTTGTCCAGTGCGGCGGAGCATCCGTAAACGAATTTCAACTAAAAGCTTTGCATCAGAACGACTGATGGGTTCAAATTTTAATCCCGATGGCCCCTGGGTGACTAAAAAAAAGAGTCGTTGGGCATAAAGGGTGGTAAATAATTCTTGGTGTTCCTCAACTGGGCATATTTTAAACAATAAGCCGAAGTTGGGATGATTCATGTAGATTTCTGTGGACATTCAAGCTAAAAATAAACCAATAAAATAACAGTTAAAATTACATTAGATTACGTCAACTCTGATCTTTATCAAAATTGGGTTTTAGCTAAATAGCCTATTTCGACGAAGCTCATCAGATATCCCCCAACATTATCCTCAGAACAGTTCATGCGTAAACGCTCCCCTAAAGATGCTACTACACCTTGACCCAATTCTCATCGAAATTAACATCATGTGTCAGGAGGAGGCAGAGGGAGCGGAGGGAGCGGAGGGAGCAGAGGGAGCAGAGGAGGCGGAGGGAGCGGGGGAGGCGGAGGAGGCGGAGGAGGGGGAGAGAGAAATTTCTATTCCCTATTCCCCCCAACCCTTAATTCTTAATTCTTAATTCTTAATTCTTAATTCTTAATTCTTAATTCTTAGCTTTCTCCTCCCCAAATTAACCGAATCCCCCAGAATATCGTTAAAAATAGGATAGCAATGCCATCCCAGGGTCTCAACTTTAGTTGATGCCATTCGACTCGATGTTGGTCTGGACTGGTGAACCCTCTCACCTGCATCGCGCTGGCAATTTGTTCGGCTCTCAGGAGTAAATTTTGCAGCAACCGTTCTGCAATAGTTAACCAGACTTGCGTTGTTCGACGGAACCCTAATTTTTTCCAATTAATCGCTCGTGTCCGCACCGAACGAATTAAATTTTGTATTTCCTCTAAAACAAGGGGAAAAAATCGCAACGAAAGGGTCAAGGTTAACGCAATTTCTGTTACAGGTAATTTGAACCAGCGTAACGGTTCCATTAAGCTTTCCAACGCCATGGCAATTTCTTCAGAAGCCGTTGTGAGCAGATACAAATTGGTACTATAAACTAAGGTAAATAATAAGGTGCTGGTACGAATTCCTAAGTCTACAGAATAGCGAGTAATTGTTAATGGCCCCTGTTGAAAGAGAACATAATTATAGGAGGTGGGTTGAGGTAAATTATCCTTGGAGTCTGATGTTGAATTTCCGAGTTTTAAATTAAATTGATACCAAGGTTGAGTTGATTCTGATCCAGTTTGTGGCGTTGGGTTTTCAGAAAAATTTAACTCCTGTTCCGGTAAGCGAGGTTGGTGTTCAACCGCTAACCCATCCGGCATAATACAACTTACCAAAAATAATAACCCACAAAACATCAGCAACCAACCCATTTGTCGCTTCCACACTCGCAAGGGAATTCTGGCTGCTAATGTAATTAAAATTAGCAATCCTACTAATACCAAACGCCACAGGGGATTTGCTAATAACGGAGCTACTAAAAAACTCATTAACCAAATTAACTTAATTCGGGCATCTAATCGATGCAGCCAAGTTACAGGTTGTTCTAAATATAGACCAATCGGAAGCGATCGCAATAAATCCATACGCGGAATTAAGAATTAAGAATTAAGAATTAAGAGGGAAGAGGGAACAGCTTAATTGGGAACAGCTTAATTGGGGACAAGGAGACTATTTTTCCTTCCTTCTTCCTCCTGCCTCCTGCCTCCTGCCTCCTGCCTCCTTCTGACTGATTAAACTCTTGTTGCCCGATTAGCGGTATTTCGTTCAACTTCTCTGGCGGCTTTTCCACGCCAAATTAAACGCATTGGTGTGCCTTTAAATCCTAATTGTTTACGGAATTGGCTGTCAATATAACGGCGATAATTTTCATTAAATCGTTTCGGATCATTGACAAATAAAATAATGGTGGGGGGTTTACTACTAATTTGGGTTCCATAGTAAATTTTCCCTTGTTTTCCTTGGCGCGTTGCTGGGGGAGAATGCCAACTCACGGATTCTTCAATCACTTCATTAATCACCGCAGTCGTCACCCGTCGTTGATGTTCTTGAGCAGCAGTATCCACCAAATCGAGAATTTTTTCTACCCGTTTTCCGGTCATCGCACTTACAAAGATTGTTTCCGCCCAATCCATAAAATAAAGACGGGAGCGCACCTCTTTTTCATACTCTAAAATGGTGTAGGTGTCTTTTTCCACTGCATCCCATTTATTGACCACAATCACACAAGCCCGTCCCTCTTCAATAATGCGATTCGCTAACTTTTGATCTTGATCCGTGACCTGATCAATCGCATCAATCACCAACAACACCACATCCGCTCGGTTAATCGCTTTAAAGGCTCGATTAATCCCAAAAAATTCTGCCCCATATTCGACATTTTTCTTGCGCCGAATCCCTGCTGTATCAATTAACCGATAACTTTTATCATTGCGTTGAATCACCGTATCAATGGCATCTCTCGTTGTTCCTGAAATCGGACTCACAATGGCGCGATTTTCCCCTAAAAACGCATTCAATAAACTGGATTTTCCCACATTGGGACGACCAATAATTGCCACCTTAATTTCATTTTCGGGTTCTAGTTCTTCCATAGGAGGCAAAAATTTAATCACCTCATCTAATAAATCCCCCGTTCCTGAACCATGAATCCCCGAAATCGGATAAGGTTCTCCTAATCCTAATTCCCAAAATTGTGCGGCTTGAGTAACTCCGGCGGTGGGAGATTCGCATTTATTCACCGCTAATAGGATCGGAACTTTTTGTTCCCGTAACCAAGCGGCGATCGCTTCATCTCCTCCCGTGACGCCCAACTGTCCATCCACGACAAAAATCGCCACACTCGCTTCCGTTAAAGCCGCCAACGCTTGTTCGCGAATGAGGGGCAAAAATTCCGTATCATCATCAAACACTAACCCGCCTGTATCGACCACCTGAAATTCCCGATCTTGCCAAAAGGCGCGACGATAGGTGCGATCGCGAGTAATTCCTGGTTCGTCATGAACAATCGATTCAGAAGTCCCGGCCAAACGATTGACGAGGGTAGATTTTCCCACATTGGGACGACCAATAACAGCAACAATAGGTAAAGACATAGAATTTGAGATGGTTTGATCCGTTAAAAATAGTGAATTCTTTTTATTGTAGCGACTACATACAATAATCTGACATTAACAATTATACAGCGATTAACACATTATGGAACGGGCGATTTCACTTTTAGGATTAATGGTTTTCGTAGGTATTTCCTATGGCTTCTCCGTCAATAGACGAGGGATTCGTTGGCGTCCGGTACTGTGGGGAATCGCCTTACAGTTGATTTTTGCCGTTCTCATCCTCAAAACAGCCGCAGGTTTAGCCGTTTTTCAATTTCTCGGTAATTGTGTCACTCAATTTCTAAATTTTTCTGATCAAGGCGCTAAATTTCTATTTGGGGAAACTTTTGAAGAGCATTTTATCGCCTTTAAAGTTTTACCGACCATTATCTTTTTTTCCTCATTTATTAATGTTCTTTATCACTATGGAATTTTACAAAAAGTTGTGGAATGGGTCGCTTGGATTATGCGAAAAACTATGAAAACTTCGGGCAGTGAAACGCTGTCCTGTTCCGCTAATATTTTTATCGGACAAACGGAAGCCCCACTTTTAATTAAACCTTATGTTTCAACGTTAACTAATTCTGAACTTCATGCGGTGATGACCGGAGGGTTTGCAACCATTGCAGGTGGGGTAATGGCGGCTTATATTTCCTTTGGGGTTCCCGCCGAACATTTAATCGCGGCTTCTGTGATGTCAGCCCCCGCAGCGTTAGCAATTTCTAAATTATTTTATCCGGAAACGGAAGAATCTGTTACGGCTGGAAAAGTAAAACTTGATGTTAAACCCATGTCTGCTAATGCCATCGATGCCGCAGCAACGGGAGCCAGTGAAGGCATGAAATTAGCATTAAATGTGGCAGCGATGTTAATTGCATTTCTAGGATTATTAGCATTTATTAATGGGATTTTAAACTGGGTTGGTGTCACTATTGGTTTACCTCAATTATCTTTAGAATGGCTTTTTTCCTATTTATTTGCTCCCATTGCTTGGTTAATGGGTGTTCCTTGGAATGATTGCTTAAAAGTGGGTGTTTTATTGGGGAAAAAGACGATCATTAATGAATTTGTTGCTTATTTAGATTTAAAACAATTTATTGACAATTCTCAAAACATTGCTCAGGGAGAAACTCCCCTTTCTCAACGAGCCATTATTATTTCTACTTATGCCCTCTGTGGTTTTTCTAATATTGGTTCCATTGCGATTCAAATTGGCGGGATTTCTGGTATTGCTCCTGAACGACAACCGGATGTTGCTCGCTTAGGAATTCGAGCCATGATTGCAGGTTCCATCGCTTGTTTTATGACCGCTTGTATCGCCGGAATGCTACTATGAGGAATTAAGAATTAAGAATTAAGAATTAAAAATCTCAATTAGCGTCCTGATCGGAGCAATTCTTAATTCTTAGTTCTTATTTTTCCATCCGATAACTCGATAAATATTAACCATTTGTTGTCTGCCTTTGAGGGGCATCGGCCCCCAAGATTCGACTTCAAATTGATCCGCTAAATATTGTAAAGTTTGGTCAGCAATTAAAATTCGACATATTGTGGATTGACGATCTTTTTCACAACTTTCTAATCGAGAGGCAATATTAACACTATCTCCGATTAAACCATATTCTAAACGCTCTTTTCCCCCTAAACTTCCGGCAACAAGGGGGCCTGTAAAAATACCAACTCGCATTTGAATCTCTGGAAATCCTCGCTTTTTCCATTCTTGATTCAGTTGTTGTAAACGGTCTCCAATTTTTAAAGCACAAGCGACTGCTTCATAGGCATCTTGAGCAATTTCATATTCTGTTTTTCGAGGGATGGGAACACCAAATGCTGCCATAATTCCATCCCCTGTAAACTTATTAATAATGCCGTGATGATCTTGTACACATTGGGTTAAAACGCCTAAATATTCATTGAGCCATTCCATTAAGGTTTCGGGAGGCATTTTTTCAGAAACGGTACTGAAATTTCTAATATCACTAAAAAAAATCGTAGCAATTAATTTTTGACCGGGTAGTTTCCCATCCGCTAATAAGCGATCGCGACTATTCCATAAAGCATTTGCCACTTCTGGAGAGGTATTTTGTCCTAATAATCGCATCACAATTTGTTGCTGTCGTTGGGCTCGAAATGCTCGATAACCGATAGAAACTGCATAGGTCATTAAGAAGGCTAAACCAGGAGTCGCAACCGGAACCCATCGATCATATCTAAACAGAAGAAAACTTAATCCAAATAAGATCAGAATTAATAAGGGATTTCCTAAAGTTAAAAATCCCACATTTCGGCTACACCAAGATAATGCTGCTCCAATAATTCCCCAACTACAAATCCATAGGATTTCTCCCCATTGGGGCCAGAATATAAATAAACCCCGTTTCCCATCAACAGCATCTAAAATTTGGCTGACCATTTGAGCATGAACCATAACCCCAGGCATTCTGAGGAATTTTTTTTCCGCTGGACTATAGGGCGTCAAAAATAAATCTTTACCACTAGGAGCAACCGTTCCAATTAAAACAATTTTATTTTCCACCCAATTTTTAGGAATGTTTCCATACAAAAATTTCGTTAAACTTACCATTTTTGCTCCATTTTGAGCCGAACGATAATTCAGTAAAATTTGATAGCCTTGCTCATCAATCGTTTGATATCCTCCCGAAGAACTTGATAACGGAATAAACTTAGCTTTACCCCATTTAATATCATTAGGGTTATCGGGGCTATTGTCCGGTTTAATTCCTTGAGCTAGTAGATAATTTAGAGCTAATCTTAACGAAAAAGAATAAGAAATCTCCTTTTGAACAGTTGCAAACATTAAATTCCGTCGAATCACATTATCTGGATCGAGAAGAAAATCATTAAATCCCACTCGATCTTCAGGAATATTCGGAGGGGCAGGGGGGCCATTTTTTTCACTATATCCGAGATTTTTAATAACAATTACTTGAGGCGATTTTAATTGCTGATGTAATTGTTGATAGCCCGGTTCATACCGAATATCTCGATATAAATCTAAACCGATGACTTGAGGATTATAGGTAGACAATTTTTCTAACACTCGGGCAATCACTTCATCAGAAAGAGGCCAACGATTAAATGCACGAATATCTTCTTCTGTAATTCCAATTACCAGTAAGCGGGGATCAGGCTCTAACTCAGGACGTAACCGCACCATGTAATCATATACAACTAATTCTAAAGGCTGCAACCCTCCTGAGTGATAAATCCCAAGCAGTACAAACATAATTAGGAGTGTGGCGAGAATAACTCCATAAATTTCGGATAGATCAAGCCACTTATTCTTTAATTTTTTAATCCCTTTAATCAACACAGTGGCTCTCAATTTTGAGTATCATTGACTCATACAATAACATTAAATTTTTTCTGGTTCTGCATCTCCCTTAGTACCAGAAAAACTGTGTCAACCCTCTGCTTTGATCAGACTCTACAACATAGGTTTTAACAATTCTTGAGGTTTTGCTCTTTCTAGTCAATCGAGTGGAAACACGTTATTAGCTAAATTTTATCGGCTTAACTCATTATCAATCAAGATGTAAACCGGTAGGCTACTATGAATATGGTGGGTTAAGAGTGAGCGCAGGCGATTGCGGACTCGTAAGAGTCTGAGGAAAGTCCGGACTCCTGAAAGACCAAACTTGCTGGGTAACGCCCAGTGCGAGCGATCGTGAGGATAGTGCCACAGAAAGATACCGCCTGTTTTAGTGACAACTAAAGTGGGTAAGGGTGCAAAGGTGCGGTAAGAGCGCACCAGCAGCGTCGTGAGGCGTTGGCTCGGTAAACCCCAGTTAGGAGCAAGGTCGGAGGAACTACGGTTGGTCTTTTTCCCGTTCCGTTTTTGGTGGTACCGCTTGAGGTGGCTGGTAACAGTCATCCCAGATAGATAATCGCCATTCCTTTGCTGATTTCAGCAAGGATAACAGAATCCGGCTTATGTCTGACTCTTGCTCACCATCAAAGGCAGAATTAAGAATAGAAGGCAGGAGGCAGGAGGCAGGAGGCAGGAGGCAGGAGGCAGGAGG
>JBMDYE010000501.1:0-7282 GCA_048595135.1 Planktothrix sp.
TGGCTAAGGTTTTTTGCTCGGAATAGTCCCTTTGAATCCATTAGCTCAATATCAGTTTGTTGGCTTACTGTGAAAATTGCTTCAATCTTTATAGAATCTCTATTTGTTTCAACTGTTCCCAAGTGTTCTTGGGTTAGTTGCCCCTCTAAAAACGGTTCCTTGTTAAACTCCCAAATAGGATTTTCTTCAGTTCCTTTATTTACAATAAGAGAGAGTATGAACTTAGTTTTAGTGCTAATTTTATGACTTTTTTTAGCTTTAGCTCCACCTGATAAACTAGCATTTATCTCTAACTCTTGTCCGTTTTCTTTTTGTTCTTCTACTTCTACTTCAAATTTAAAAGGAGCAGTTAATCCCATCTTTTCCAAGGGGATCTTACCGTTACTTAGTTTTAAGTTTAATTCTCCACGTTTTAAACCAAACTCAACAGAACCAGTTGGTATTTTAATAGTTCCCTTATTAAAACGAATTGTCAATTTCAAATTTAACTCTTTAAAAGTTTCAGAAAATGATTGTGTCAAAAAGTAAGAGTTAAGTTTTTCTTTTAATTTCCAGTCACTATGTAATTTCATCAGTACCCAGTTGGGATAACGATTTTCAGTAACTAGCTGATTAGTAATTGACTGATTCATTAACACAATAAAGTTAGAGAGAGTTTTCACATAAAATATTGCTCTACACATATTTTAAGCTTTAATGGCGTAGAAATAGCGAAGATGTTATAAACCGCAAAGTAGCCATTTAAACCCCCTCTATGTAAGGGTTACAGCCATTGGTTGTAATCAATCGTTACATTGTGTCCTATTTTGCGCGTATCTCGGTTTACCCCAAGAGGCATTATGGCTAAACTCAAGGAGGAAACCTCTCAACGATGATGCTGGGAGTTTATCAGAACTGGGAAGGTTCGGAACCAATTGAGGTGGAAGGTTCGGAAACTGGAGTAAATTAGTCTAATTAGCTTAGTTAAGGTGAATATTATGTCCGTGTTTGAGACTATTTTCTCTCACCCTATGGGAACTATAAACTTAAGCAAAAAAATATTAGAGTTTATAGGAATACTGCAATCAATAGATTCTAAACTCAATAAGTTAATTCAATGTGAATTATCGTCAGGTATAGATACCTTGAATATGGCTGCAAGAGCTAGTAGTGAAGAATCTCGAAATAAATTTTTGTGGAACGCGTTAGACCGTTTTATTTCAGCCAAACAGTTAGAAGAACACGAGCGATTATGTATTGCTTTTTTGGGAATTATATTTTGTTTAAACTGTTTAGGAGAAAGAGAAAATTCAATCTATAATTTAAGAGAATTTGCTTATACTAATTTCGGATTTAATGATTGGGAACAAGTTAAAAAACTTTTAAAAAAAGAAGGGTTGACTTTGTTTGTTAAAACTGCATTCAACCCTCCATATCTTATTCAATATTACTTATTAAACCCCATAATTTGGAGAAAAGAAATTTTTCAAGAGATACTTCAACTCTCTGACAATATTAAAGAATATAGAGGATTAAGAGAAATAAAATATACCGCAAATCTTAATACCATCAATTTTAGAATACAATATGGAGAAAAGCAGTTGAAGAAAATAGAAAAAATAATAAATAAGTTAAAAACACAGAGAGTCAACGACCCTGACATTACATTATACGAGCATGATATAGAAGTTTTAACAAATAAATTGAAAATTTTATACTTGCGGAAAGGAGCTTTTGAATATTTAGAAAAATTAGAAAAAGAATCTCCACAAATACAGTCCAATGACTTCATAGACTTAACATGAAAATATTTTTAAACAAAAGCTAACTGGCACGTCTCATCGTGACGGCGGGGGATGTTTAGCTCTGAGTTGGATGATCAGAGTCGGGAAATATATGGACTCCGTTAACTTGGGGACATATCAATCCCTATTAGGTAAAAACATTATTCGGTCTAATCTATATAATCTAAATAAATCGGCATATTCAGTTCTGAACAGTATGACGTGTAGAACGAATTGCTTTGACAGCTTGCAATTTCTTGAAGGGTTTCATTAATTTTATCTTGATATTTTACTAACCTAACTTTTAGTTCTTCAGCTTGTTGTAAACTATGGGTTTCAGAGGGTAATGTCTCTAATAATTTTATTGCTTGTTCTGTTTGCGAGACAGCTAAATTCAATTTCTGAACTGTATGAGGGGTTTTTTGTAAATTAGTTTTAATTAATGATAATGTGTCTTTAGCATTAGTGATAATCCGTTCATAATTTTCCTCAGTTTTTTTCCTTTGATTGAATACAGCACAGTTCCCTTGATAAGTTTTGAGTTTATTTTGAGCCTGAGAATAAACAGATGTTTTGGCAGGAATTGAGAGAAGTCCCTTAACAGCCGTTTCACATTTTAATTGAGCCGCGCCCCAAAGAACAGAAGGATGAGGAGCATTTTGCACCATTTGTGCCACTTCATTTCCTAATTTTAAAGATTGTTCCCAATTTTTTAAAGCTTTTTCTTCATTAGAAATCTGGCTTTCAATCATTTTAGAATTAGCTTGATAGGTTTTCAACTTCTGTTGCACTTGGATTTTAATTTCCGCATCATCTATAACAATGGCAGATAGTAAACGAATAGCTTCATCCCATTTCTCTTTTGCTTGTTTCCAAGTTTCAACAGAATGGGGCGGATTTTGTACAAGTTTAGAAGCTTCCATCGCCCGATTATTAACAACCTCTAATTGCTCTAAAGATTGAATATGATTTCTGAGCATCCCTCGAAGAACTTGAGCTTTATTTAAAGGTTCTTCCACTTGATTAAAAACCTGGGATTGAGAATGAACAGATTGTAATAATTCTATGGCAGTTTCTAGTTTATCGTCTGCTTCCTTTATCCGTTGAGATTGACCAGTTAATGCTTGAAAAGACTGTTCTACTTCATTGAAAAGCTGTAAACCCAAGGTTAAATTTTGACGAGAATTTTCTTCTATCTCAATGCGTTGATTAACATTCATTAAAGATTGTTCTAAGTCTTGTAAATTAGCTTGAGCTTCTTGATACCGCGAACCTAAAGATTTAGGAACTGTAGTGAGCAAATTTTGAGCGTTTTGTAATTGAACACGCTGAGATTTAAGCTGATTAATATCTGGATTATTATTTAGCTGTTCATCTTTAACTATGTTTTCGGCTTTTAACAAAGTATAATAAGAGTAACTAAAATTCCAGCCTATCCAACTTAGAGGGGTAACACAAGCTAGAACAGATGCACAAACTAAGCTTTTCATTTGTAGATTCTTAATTTGTTGCTGTTTGGCTACTTTTTTTCTAAAGTTGCTATCTTTTAAGCATTGCTCCGCCAAGTCTATCAGATTAGATGTTGAAACAATATTTTTTTCAACTTCCTTCTTCAATTTATTACATTTAGAACTGATTTCTGTTGAGGTGTATTTAAAGTTATCAAAAATAATTAAAGGTTTTTGTTGAGGCGTAAACGTAATAAATTTTATTCTTCCAAATAAGCGATAAATTGCATTAATATTTATAGAGTTTAACAATAACCCCTTTTCAAATTCAGATTCAGTCAAGATGTCAAGTTGAGATCCTAACATTTTAAGGTCAACAGAAGTTTTTTTAAGTTCTGCGGTTTGTTTTTGCAGGTTGGCAAGTTTGCCCAAATCAAGATTAATATTAGATTTTTTTCTAAAATATTTAATCTGATTTTTTAGCTGATCTAAATTAGCTAAACTATGATTCTCATTGACTAGCTTTTCAAGTTGTTTATTCTTTTCTAAATCAGTTCCTAAGTTGATGAGCAGTTTTAGTTTTAAAATAGAAGGCTTCAATAACTCTTGTTTTTTGCATAGGGATTCCATAAAATCCTTTAAATTCATGTTGCTTTCATCAAGTTTAATCATGAGATCACCAGAAGGATTTAAGGAAATACTCTGAATAGATTTTCCTAATAATTCTATTAATGCTACTAAAGTTGCATGAGTGATTGGAAAGTTTAACTTTTGTCTATATTTTTGGGTGACAATACTTAAGATAGAATTAAGCTCTTTTAAGCTTTTATAATTAAGGTGGAGTTGGGTAATTTGCTGTTTAAACTGATTAACACTTTCCATAGGAAGTAAAAGATCAACAGTTAAACCACTTTCTTCAAAAAAATTACCCGTGTTTATCAAAGCCTCTTGAGAACCTCCTAAAGATAAAAGGTTTAATACTTTCTGAGAGTTTAAGCAATCATTAATTAACTGTTGCAGACTTTGGCTTAACTGAATGACTTGATAGGATTTATCCTCTAAGTTTTGGCTAAAATTTAGCACAGAATCATAAGTATAGTTTTCTACACCAAAGCTTAGATTGAGGGAATTATCATTATAACTTATTTTTGAAATACTGCTACCAAATATGCTAAATACAATTTCTAATATTTTAGAATCTTTATCATCTAAATTTTTACAAAAAAGCAACCTTTTCGATAGAAATTTAGCCGTTTCATTAATGTCTTTAATTTGCTCTAAATGCTTAGAAATATCTTGAATTTGCTGCTCAAGTTTATGACAGTATTGCTCAACTACAACAAATTTAATATTGTGAGATAAGCTCTCAAAACTTTCTAGCAATCTTCTGGGGGAAGAATTTAAAGATTGATTGATTAATACGTTTTTGATTTTTGGAGAATTCAAGCAAAAGATAGCAATTTCTTTAAGCCTATTATTTTCATTAATTTTACTTTCAATATTTTTATAAATTTGTTCTAAAGTTTGAACAAGATTTTTTAATCCACTTTCATCTCTAACAGATTCTCTAAACCAGTCATCCACAGCTTCGCTGAATAGATCTTCCCCAAGCTGAGAAATCATTGAACCTATAAAACTACTCGAATTATCACCGTCACTGTCCGTAAAAAACATCAACGCTAAACCAACAGCCCCTTTTGCAAGTCGTACAGCATTAAGTTCTGCAATTTTATTTTGTAAGATAGTTAAAAAGGATTTGACTTCATTTTGAATTTCAACAAGCTGATTAATATTCAGTTCCAAATAACCAATTTGCTTCTCAATTAAATCAGGATTTTTTAGAATCAGTTGGGAGGTTGAGGAAATTCTTTCAAGTTCAGCAATAATTAAGGCAGGGTTGTTTATCATAAATTACAGAAAGTTTAATAATCAGATCAACAAACAGAGAAATTTTAGCTAAAACATTTTCTTTGTTATTAGTTAAAATTTAGTTTTCTAATCTGTTAATATGTTTTAGAATTAAAATTTTGTGATAGCGTATTAAAGCAATTCAAAACACAAGAATTGCCAATAGATAGCAGCGATGTGGAATGTGGATAGACTCAACCTTTACTTTAAATGTTTAAAGGTTATTAACCAACAGTATATTTACGGAACTTTAGAGCCTTTATTTTTTTGATTTAAGTAAATTTACTAGCCACCCTACCTGCCCACCTAAAACTGAGAAAGCTCAAGGGGTTGAAGGTTTTGGCTATTGGGAAATTAACGAACGTTATCCGGTTATCAATTCCTCAGAGATACAAACCACTGGATTCCGATGGATCACAATGCAAATACTTGGAGGTAATTGCCACATCTGAATGGCCCAATGTCTGACTCACCAATGCGATTGACGCTCCGGCTTTGAGGCTATGGCTGGCGTGGGCATGACGTAACCAGTGGGCTGAAGCTTTTACCCCAATTCGTTTGGCGGCAGCATTAACGATTCGGGTTAAATGTTCACGGCTGATTCGTTTCCCGCTTCGCCCTGGAATCACATAATTATCGGGTTGCTGCCGTAAACTTTCGAGTTCATGACTTAGGGACTCTGGGATGCGGATGTAGCGTGTCTTTCCCCCTTTGCCGAAAACGGTTAAAACGCCATGATTCAAGTCTTTCCATTGCAAAATTGCCAACTCGGAGGCTCGGATTCCGGTGTAGTAAAAAATTTTGAGGACTAACTGATTGCGTGAATCGGGTTCTTCCTGAATCATTCGGATTACCGTTGGCTTATCCAAAATTCTGTGACTCAGTTCGTTTTTTGCTTGGGGGGATTTAATCACCAGTGCAATATTGAAGTTAACGATTCCTAGTTTCGCCACAAAGGAAAATAGGCTTTTCAATCCGGCGATGTATGTCCGTTGGCTGCTTTCTTTAAATTTGCTTAGTTCTTGGTCAATAAACCCTTGCAAATCTTCTAATTTGAGCCATTGAATCGGTTTGTGATTGCAGTAAACCATAAGCCGTTCCGCCACACGGCGATAGCTGGCGACAGTTTGGGGACTTTTGCCATGCAACCACAATGCCAGGATTTTCTCGTTGGCAATGGCATCAGTGGCTTTGACCACCGGGGGAACTGATTGACCTTTTGATGAAATTTTCTTGAGCATTTCATCGGGTTTGAGTTCAAGATGATGCCATCATCCCATGAATTTCGTCACATTAGAAAGCTAATGTGATGTGGAGTAGAAGGATTGAACCCTGAACACGGAAACAGTGCTATTCAGGGCTACCCTATGAAATTATTTTCAGGAGGATGTGGGGCTGAGTAGATCTAAAGCTAAAGTTAGCTTACGTTCGTCTCGGCTCTTATCCGGGAACAGCAGGTACATCTCGCAGTAAGTCGGGTTCATTATGTACAAAGGTAATTTGCAATGTCCCTGCTAGCTCTTGCGCTTTAAGCATTGAGTCATGAGCCGACCTAAGTTGCTCCAAGCTCTCTTGGCTCAACTGCAAACCTGTCTCTTGCAGCATTGCAGCGAGTCTGTCCAACTTCGCAATCGGCACTTGAAAGTTAATACAGATTAGAATATTCGAGTATTGATGAAAGTCAGTAATCCAAGCTCCTGCTTGGTTAATTGCCTCACTGACACGATTAGTCATTCCAATCCGTTCTGCTCTGGTAAACCCATCTAGGCGTAGAAACTGTTGCATAAACATATTGCCTTAGTATCCAACAATGCTTTTTTACTTCAAGATTATCAATGTCGGTTCAAGCGGGAAAGGGTTTACTTTTTTTGATGACGGAACAAAAGAAGCTTGAGCAAAGAATAAAGAAAATAAAAACAAAAATAAATAAAATAAATCACCTCAAAAAATAAAAATAAGGCAAATAAAATAAGAAGAATACCAGAGAAAATCATCGAAAATTCTAGGGATTCTTTGACCGATAGACTGACCTGATTGGAATTTTGTAAAAAGCTATTAATTTTAGATACTATTTCTTGCTTTTGTAGTTCATAACCACTAGAGATGGAGCCTAACCTTAATACTCCCTGCTTTGTTATTAAAATACAACTCATCATTCGAGAA
>JBMDYE010000502.1:0-8280 GCA_048595135.1 Planktothrix sp.
GACTTTAACAAGTAAAATGTTAGGAGGAGGAATTAAAATGGTGATTAATTTTTATTGGGGAGAGCGCTCGCAAAGGAGACTCCAAAGGGGTTGAGGGATGTCTTCAAAATGTTCAAGGACAAAATCCATAAGAGCTAATTGGCGCAAATCTGCAATTTTAGGGTAGCGACGGTAACGCCCTTGTTTAAACGATCCACGGACCGTAGAATCTGAGCGGGTAGCAATTTGTGCGATGATGTCATAGCTAACTTCCCACTTTGCATAAAATTGAATCGGAGTCATTTGCAATTGACATTGAGTAAACATTAAAATGAGGCGTTTTTCCCGTGCGATTAATTTTTTAGGTTTAGTGCTTTTTTTCATATCTGTTTTCCTCTTCTTTCAAAATTTGACCTGAATTTTGCAAAGATTCGAGCATCCGCTTTCCTTTCCCCTTAGCGATGAAATAGCCAAATTTTCCTTGCTTTTTGAGATAAGATGCCTGAATAAATCCTTCGGACTCTAACCCCATTAGGTGGTGACCAATTCGTTGTAAATTACCGCCTCTGGATTGACTAAACGCACATAACTGCGCTTTAGTAATACCAGGATTTTTGACAATGGTTAAAAACAATAGTTTGCGAACTCCAGTCAATAGCTTGAGGTTCATTCTGGAGTAAAGTAATATTATGTCCGGTTGAATACTAGGTATGTTGTTGTGCTTTAGCACCAATAATTTTTTTTCGCGCTGAAGCGCAACAACGGGCTTTTCAAATGTGCCATTTTGTTAGGGTTGGTTGAACGGAGATAATATTAGACAATGAAAACAGGATCATCAATTTTGAACTCAGGTTTAAATCCTAAAATTAGAACTTTATTTCGGTTCCGTTTAGAAAGGGGATAAAATCTGAGTTGGTCTTCAATTGGGTTTAGCAATTTAAGCAAATGTTTTTGAAGTCGTTGATATTGCTCCTCATTCAAAACGGCTTCAAATACTGACTTTTGAACTCGCCATCCGTAAAGTTCTAAGAGTTTCGCAACTTTGTTTCGACGACGATCATCAACGATGTCGTAACAAATGAGATAAAACATAGGAAGGGAGAACTGGAGGGTTAAAGTCCCCCTTTCCAAATAGGATTTAGGGGGAACTAATTTTAGGAAACTACAGGAGTTTTAGTCTTTTCCACTAAACACCTGAAACATATTTTTTTGAGCGAGATACTCTTCTGCATACATTTTGTGCAGTTTGTCTGTTTCCTTTTGCATTAACAAAGGCTGATAAAATTTCACATCCCCTAACAAACAAGCAATGTATTCTTTAACTTGCAGTTCAAAACATTGGCGATAGCTAATTGTACCCGCAAGAGGATGCTGAATATGGGTTCCGAGTTTTTCTTCCCAATGGTTAATAAAGGTTTGGAGAGCAGCAGGTTGGAGATAGCCACCTCGGCTTCCATTCGGAGGAACAAAATCTGAGGCGGTAATTGTGCCAGTTTGCAACAATTTGACAACTAAACTATCAACTAAGATCGGGCGGAATTCCTCAATTAAATCATCAACTAAAGGTTGGTTGGTTTTGCAGAGAGGATGGAGATTGCTGATTTGCGGATCTAAGCCTAAATCATGAATAAACAGTGCCATTTGTTGATGCAGAAAGGTGTAACCGAGCTTCAACATTTGAAGAACAGGATGGCTGAGGTCAAGACGAAAAGATGAATGAGGGTTTGACCAGTGGGGGACTAATGAGGCTAAAATAGGATAGTAATAGCTGGTGGCTGTTGCGTGGTAATCCCATAATTCTTCAATGGAAGTTGCTGAAGGTAAGTCATCAGCTAAAAGTTGCAAAAAGTTGATGGTGTTCTCAATATTATAGTGATCGGATTTCGGATCTAATTGTTTGAGAACAATGATTTCATTCTGGAGTTTTGCCCAAGTAATTGATTCTGCGATCGCTCGCACAAATTCCAGATCTTGAGAACAAATTAACTGATGGGTTTGATATGGAAATGGACGTTGGGGGGTGAGTTCTAAAGTTCCTAACTGCTCCCCATGAACGTTAATATAATGTACGGGAATTTGGCGAGTTGCAATTAAAACTTGAGTTTTGCGGGAGAGGTTACAAATCCCAAACAGAATAATTTGGGTGACTCGGTTAATGGGAACCCCTAAACACAATTGCTGTTTGTGGAAAACTTGCAGATAACGAGAATGTACGTCAATGCTGGAACCAGGATGAATAACATAAATTGTTGGCATAAATACCTTTTAACTCAAGAGTAAACTCAGGAAAAACGTAAACGGTAATTAGTTTTTACGGTTTATTTTTTCCTTTGATCTCATTCTTTCAGGGCGTTATATAGATTCCTATCTAGGTAAAGTTAAGGTTTATATGACTTTGTATATAAGTTGTATATCTTTATTTTTTAAGACATTTTTGTAGTTCCTACTAATTTGATCTAATTCCGTTAAAATATAATAGTATATTGATTGTTGCAGGTAAAATAAGCATTAAACAAGTTGCCATCCCTTAACCCATAAGCCGCTATGAATAAAAAAATTTATCAACTTTCTCTAACCTTCGATCAAATTCTTAATCTTGTCCTCCAATTTACAGCAAAAGAACAAGAACAACTGATTCAAGAAATCAAGAAAAACTCTCCCAAAAATCAAGATAAAGACATCTTATAACAATTACTGGGTGATGAACCCTAAACTGATTGTTATAGACACCAATGTTTTACTGAGTGCTGTCTTGAATCAAAATGTAACATCCCGTCAAGCCCTAGATAAAGCCTATCAACACTTTAAAATCGCTTAAAACTAAGAAACTTGAACACAGAGTTAAAAACGCGAATTTAAAAATCTAAATTTAATAAATATATCTAAAATCAAGACCCAAAACAATTTTTATAAGTCGTTAAAAATCCAGCAAATTTATAGAAATAATATTTTAAATTAACACCAATCAAAGTTTAATTTATTGAGTTTTAACTAATACAAAATCATCGATTAGTTTCCATTAAGGCGCTATTGCTAGCTTAAACGAGTCTAGGCTTGTAGAAGCCTTACTCTGACTCGATTATAAACCCCTAAATCTGAGGGCGTCAAGTTTCGACTTCAATCAATACTATTATTTTTCAATAATCCAGAATAAGCGATGCTTAAAACCCAGATGTAGAGGACGATCTGAGGGGGTCAACGAAAGAATGAGGATTTCAGCAATTCCCAGACCCCCTCAGAAACTTAACCCTTAGTAAAATTGAACCCTTAATTTTTCCAAATCATAGGGCGATAAACCTCCACCTCTCCCATCAAAGCAGCAATGTACTCTCGCACCTGTAACTCGATACACCGCCGTAAACTGACTTTGTACCCCGTTTGAGGATGAGTCACTTCAGAATATAGCTTTTCCTCCCAGTGTTTGAGGTACTTTTTGAGTGCATCCGGCTGAAGATAAACACCACCCAATTCATCAGGAGACGTAAAATCTTCCAGCAACAAAATTTTAGAATTGACTAAATAACTCACAAAAGAGTCAACAATTTGAGCGCGAAACTCTTCCATCAAATCACTCACTAAAGCCGGATGATTATCACGGGGAACGTGCAAATTGCCAAAGTGAGTATGCAATCCTGCTAATTCAATAAATGAACAAACATTTTGACTGAGTAACGTATAACCCAAACTCAATAAACTATTAATTGGATCAGTGGGAGGACGCTTTGTGCGCTTTTCAAAGGTAAATTGTCCTGTAAATAAAGACCCTAATGCTTGAAAATAAATCGTTGCCGCTTTTCCTTCATATCCCCGTAACCCATCCAAACTTTCTGCAAACAACAATTTTTCCATTAAAACCGCTAAATCTGCGATCGCTGCTGTCGCAACTTCATTCTTCCGACGACGATTTAACTTCATTAAAAAAGCACGAGAATTATGCAATTTTGCTTGAACAATTGCCTCAGCTTGCTGCCGAACAAACTCAGGATTTAAACTTCGTTCCACCTGTTGAGCTAAATACTCAACTTTTGCCTGACCATCCGTTTGTAAGCGACCAAAATAACGCCCCCGTTGCGATAAATACAAAATTGGAATCCGTCGCCGTAAGGCTAAACTGACTGCCCCATGAGATAAATTGCAACACCCAAATAACACAATATGACTAACCCGATTCACCGGAACTTTAATCCGCAACTCTTTCTCAAAAAAAACTTGAAATTGTTGCCGATAAACATTCAAGTAAGCCCCTTGATCCGTTACATAAAGTGTAGTCATAACTTCAATCCAATAATGTGCTAAATTCGTTTTTGGTTTAACTTCTGGGTTCAAACTGCGTCCTTTCGGAGGACGAGACACTTTAGCCGCCGGACGCCGTTTAGGTTTGAAATAAGGAACGCCAGAAGCAGAAATCCCCCACTCCCCTGTAACAGTTCGTTCAGGAGGTTCTGGTTCATAAACCTCACCCGCCACAAACCGATATCCCAAAAAAACAAATTCCTCTTGGGGTGAGTAAATTCGAGTTTTATCGCTTTGCAGCGTTAGGTAAATTTCTCCTAATCCCAAACGCACTTGTTCAAGCGCTTGATGGGCGGCGGCTTCACTAGGGCAAGAAATGGCAAAATCATCCCCATAGCGAACTAAATTCATTCCCAACTGGAGACAACGCCGATCAAATTCCGTCAGGTATAAATTTGCTAAAGCACCCGATAATACCGCACCTTGAATTACTCCTTGACCTGGATTAATCCGTTGACCCCGTAAAACAATCCCAGACTTGAATTGCTGTTCAACCAAGCGTACAACCAGGGGTTCTAATTCCAACTGTTGCAATGCAGTCAGGAGTAAAGCCCAGCAGAGGTGGTCAAAAAACGCTGCAATATCACCTTTTAAAACCCAAGCGGGTTGCTGTTGGTAATACAACCAGAAATGTTGCACCGCATCATGGATATTGCGACCAATCCGATAGGCATAACTGCAATCGAGAAACGTATCTTCCAAGGGGAGATACATCTCCTCAAGTAGTAACCGTTGGACAATCCGATCTCGTACCGTTGGAATGCCAATTAACCGTCGCCCCCCGCTTTTTTTCCGCAAGTAAAATCCCAAGGCGGGACGGGCAATATAGCATTCTTGTTGGAGTTGTTCTTGCAGTTGGCGTAACTGTTGTTCTGCCACCGATGCAAACTTATCAACAGTCATGCCATCCACACCCGCAGCCCGACTACCCATCCGCACAATGCGCCAAGCAGCCCAAAGCCGTTCTAGGCTAAAATCCATAGAAGGTTGTGTTTAAGTGCCTACAATTTGATTATCTGAAGCGTCTATATAGGTACGGATATAGGTTATTTGACATTTTGTATAAGTTCAGATAAAACTCGATTAAGGAACAAAGAAGGCAAAAGAAATGAGTAAGCGATCGCTCAAAGCCTCAGAAACAGGAATACAGAAAGCCAAACGCGCCCTTGAGCGGAAAAATTTAACTCAACTTGCGTTAGCGAATGAAGAAGCGATCGCCTCTTGGACAACAATTAATAATTTTTTCAATGGTAAAAATGTCTCTCGTAGCATTTTTAAAGAAATCTGCCATTTTTTAGATTTAGATTGGCAGGAAATTGCCCTTTCAACCTTTGAAGAAGGGGAAGAAGAAACCGCCCTAGAAACGCCAGAAAATTTTCTAAAAATTGAACAGGCATCAAATCGCGCCCGTGAAGCCTTAAATCCTTATATTTTACCGCGTATTCGCCGAGATATTCTGTTAGAAAAATGTCTAAAATCTATTAATTTAGGGGTTCAGCAAGAAAAGCGGCTACTTATGCCAATTTTGGGTTCTGCCGGATATGGAAAAAGTACAATTTTAGGAAATATTTATGATGAACTTTACCAAAATTTCCAACAATCTAAATCCGGCTGGGTGGCTTTAGTTCGGTGCAATGATTTAATTGAACCCTTAGAAAACTTTATTTTAGAATTGGGAGAAAAAGTCAGTAGTACCCGAAAACCGATTACAGATATTGCCCGAAGTTTAAGTGAATATCGGGGGCGAGGTGTTCTTCTGATTGATACGCTAGATTTAGTTTTAGAAAAACGATTAGTTCCCATTCTTCGAGAATTATTTTCAAACTTATTAGAAATGGGGACAACGGTTGTTTTTACCTGTAGAGAGCAGGATTTTCAAGACTTTTTTGAACCTTACCATGAAAGTTTTGCTGGGTTTAATCCCCACGTTGAGCGTCATTATATCCGTGAGTTTAATGATGCAGAAGTTAAACAGGCAGCAATGGCATTTGTGGAGAGTCGAGAGGATGTTATTTTTGGAGACTTACCGGAAGTTTTTGCTGAAAAAATTATTCGCCTTAGTACGGACAGTAAATCGTTATCTGCTATTACCCATAATCCGTTACTTTTAGCTTTACTGTGCGATTTATTTGCAAATGAGAAAACAATTCCTGAAGATTTGACAATTAGTCAACTTTATGAGGAATACTGGAACTTTAGGATTGCTAAAAGCCGTAAAAATCGAGATGATGCTCCTCGTATTGGTCAAGCTAAAAAGGTGATTTGTTTAAATTTATCTCAACAAATGTATGAACAATCCCAAGAACACTTACGGGATTTTGTATATGAAAGTCAACTGCAATTTAATGAAGTCGAATTTGCAGCCTATACTGAACTCAAAAGTGATGGAGTTCTAGTTGAAGTGGGAGGAGGACGAATTATTTTTTTCCACCAAACCTTCTTAGAATATGCGATCGCCCGTTGGTTTGAATCAACACCCGAAGGAGAACAAGCAAAAATACAGCTAAAAGCTCAAATTAACCGAGTTCAAGTCAACGCTAGCACCTATTATATCTGGCCAATTTTTCGCCAACTTCTCACCCTAGTTCAACTTACAGAATTTTATCAAATTTATCAAGATCTCAACAAACAGGAGATTCTACCCTTTCGAGCGTTAGCCTTAGCTTGTATTTCCCGAATTGAATTAGAATCTGCTTCAATTCTACCTGAATTATTAGCGATCGCTCTAAGCAAAGACTACACCTTTCAAGACGCTTTGTTAACCGCAGCAAACTCCGCTCCTCCTCGACACCTTTTCCAAGTTTGGATAGTAATGATTGGATTACTAGAAAATGTAGGAGAAGATTTAATTAATAAAACAGTTGAAATTACCTGTGAGTCTTTATGCCGCTTTCCTCCACCCATGAGTTCTTATTTTAATCAAGCCCTAATATCTTTACAAGAAAGAACGAGAAAATATAATTTAGATGATAAAAAAGTTTGTCATATCTATGGTCAATTTTTATCATTATATGATAAGCGATTACAAGCTTTAAATCAAGAAAAAATTGAAATCGAAATCCTTTTAATTTTAAAAACTATTTATTTTCAGCTTGGTAGTCATGCCCGTGCTCTTGTGATTGGTTTTTACTTAAAATCACAAGTGCCAACAGCCTTACAGCAAGAATTATTTTTAACGATAACTCAACAGCCCCCCTCTAATTCATTTTATGAGCGAGAAAACGCCATTAAATTATGTTTTAACTTTTTAAAAAATCAATTAACAGAAGGGAATTGTTCTCTGGGAAAAACCTGGTTTGAAGTTTTACACGCTCCCATAGAAAAACGTTGGTGTGAAGTATTGGGTTCTGCGGTTGGAATTGAAGCTTCATTCAATTTTGATTTAATGCGGCAACTTTTAAGCAGTACGTTGATTGAGGCTCCCGTTCATTCCTCCTCGGAATTTAATCGATGTAATACGATTGCTATTGAAGCAGCAATTGCCCAAGGAGCGAGTAATTCTGTAGCAACAATATTACAAGAAATTCCAACAATTCCTAAAAATCGTTTATCTACATTAGTCCTTATCTTGAGAGAATTAAGCAGTGTGGAGCAAGCTGTTGCCAATCCGATAACGGATGACGTGAAACTAGCATTAGCCAATTGGATCATATCCCATGTTGAACAAAACCCAGTAGAGATCATTCGGAGTATTGATATTTTAGCGATTAATTGCCTAGCAGTTGAGCAACTATTAGGTCAAACTTTAGAACAAATGCTTCCTAACCTTTCTCAACAACAAGTGATTAAAATTTTAGCAAAACTTGATACAGTTCCGCTTCAAATTCAACCGTTTCTACATCAAAATTTTAACTTGAAAGAATGCCGATTTGCGTTAGTTAAACTCTATCTGCGTCAGGCTCAAGAAAAATCTCAAGAAACAATTCCTAAACTATTGAGCCTTTGTTTAGATTGCTCTGTTGATGTTGCTCGTAGTGCATCTTGGGCAATTTTAAACTTAAGTGAACA
>JBMDYE010000503.1:0-5003 GCA_048595135.1 Planktothrix sp.
CCCAATTCAACAACTTTATTCACTAAGCTTTCGCCATCTATCGCTGATTGAACTAACTGTTGTTGTTGGGTAGGATCTTGAGAAATTTCTTGAAAAAACTGATTGAGGCTTTCAAAAGACATCGTATTTTCTCCTAATTAAATTGTTTGTGAAGCGCACACTTCCCTAATTCCTGCTATCTTAAATAGAATAAAACAACAGAATTTAGGGAAATGCTAGATTATAAGTTAATTAAGCGGGATCAGTTGAATTGGCGTGCTGGTTAGGTTAATTCCCTTCAACTGTAGGTACGTTTGCAAACTAAACTTACCACCTGCGATCGCATCCAATTCCGAGTCATTTAATTCTCGGCTCATTTCATTTTCGCTCTCGATTTCACTCAGTTGTGATGTTGGTGCTGACAGTTCTTGAAAAGAAGGATTGTTGATCTCCATGATTAATTCCCTTGAATTGGCAAGTGTGCTTTTTATAGAGGTGTTGTTCCCCAACTTCCGGTGATTAACGCCTCTACTGATCTAGTGGGTAGAACCTAGAGCCGTTTATGCAGCGAGTTGTAAGTTGAATTTGAGAACAACAACTGCTCTGTTGATCTAATGGGTGAAACGGCGATCGCGTTATGCAAGACTTGGGCAAATGAAGGCTGAAAATGCCCAAAACAATACAAAGTCATGACTCTAAACTGAACATCAACTTACGCATCTATCCAAAGATAGATTATTTAGAGCTAGACTTAGAGAAGTTAAGTTTGGGTTAGCTAATAAACTCAGGCTAATCAGGAATTTTAATATTTTTTCTAAAGTCTTCAGCCCGCTTCGCGTCGGGAATTTCTGCCACCAATGCTTCCACCAATTCCACGGGAGTTAATTCAGGAGATTGAGTCAAAATATCTTCCAAAACCGCCATCGCTAGTGGCCCAACACAACGTTTTAATTCTTGCTGACAATGTTCTAAAAACTTGGGATATAAAAGAACAGAGCGAGTGTTGATAGCCTTCTTTGATTGACTAGAAATTGGAATACTTTTTCTAAATTCTTCGGCTCTTTGAGCATTAGGAATTTCTGCGACCAATGCTTCTACTAATTCTAAAGGAGTTAACTGGGGAGATTCAGCTAAAAGATCTTCTAGCATCAAACTCCCCATCGGCCCCATACAACGAATTAATTCTTGCCGACACTGTTCTAAAAAATCGGGTTCTAAAAGATCAGAAGTTTCTGTTTTTATTTCCGGTTCAAAAGTAAATTCTACTGACTCAAAAGACTGGGGAATCATAACCGCCTCAGACCTAGAATTTTCTCTTTTCTTTCTCAGCTTATTCGCTTGTTGCTCTAAGAGTTTGAACTCTTCCGACTCGATAATTTCAGAAACTTCCCGTTCTTGTTGAGCTCTATTAATATTAATTTCTACTTTTTTTAACGGTTGACTATCACTTGTTTTCTGGGATAAGGTTAATTGAGATAAATCGATGAGAACTTCGGGCGCGGACTGATACCGTTGTTTGGGTTTATCCGCTAACATTTTATTGAGAATGTTGGTTAAATTATCACTAATCTTAACATAAGACTGCCATTGCCATTCCAGAGATTCATCCATTAATAACTCTGGTCTTTTCCCGGTCAACAAAACAACAGCGCAAACCCCTAACGCATAAAGATCGCTACAAGGATAACATTGTCCTAAACGGATTTGTTCGGGGGGAGCATAACCATATTTCCCAACAATTGAAGCTTGAGTATATTGCTGTTGAGTATTGCTATTACCCAATTCTATCTTAGTCATTGCTTCCTTAACTAAGCCAAAGTCAATCAATACAGGTTGAGATTGGTTATGAGGAAGCATCATATTTTCTAGGGAGATATCCCGATGAATAATACGCAGTTTATGCAGATAATCCAACACCGGCAGTAAATCCTTTAACCATTGAATAACTTCTGCTTCTGTAAATGACTGATTTTGTTGCTGGCGCTCAGATAAGAGTTGGGAATAAGTTTTTCCATTAATATATTCTTGCACAAGGAACAGTCGCTCATTCGCAGTGAACCAAGCCAAAAATTTAGGAATTTGGGGATGATTAATTTGGTATAAAACTTTCGCTTCTCGCTCAAATAGCTCGCGAGCTTTGCTAATGGTATATTCGGCTTTGCTAGACGGGAGAAACTCTTTGAGAACACAAGTATCTCCAAAACGCTGTGTGTCAGATGCTAAATAGGTTCGTCCGAAGCTTCCTTGCCCCAGTGCTTTTTGAATCTGATATCGATTATTAATTAAAGTTTTAGGACTAATTTCTGGTAGCATAACGGTGTTACTGTAAGATAACTGGGATAGAACGGGAAGAGCGATCGCACTTTCTGGCTAAAAACCCCGTTTCTGCGTCAACCTCGATGATCTAAACCCAGGACTAGGCGAAGAAACCAGATTTTTTTCCTGATATTCAATATTAACCTTTTTCTAGGAAGATAGCATCATTAAATTTCGCTTTCTAACTTTTTGAAGAGAGCGGGATTCTAGGCTACAATTTAGATCCGCTCTGGCTCTTTTTATTTTATGCAAATTAACCACTTCTCTAGCCAATTAGATATTTTATCACAAACGGGTAAGATGGCATTTTTGCTCAAACTTAACTTTTGTTCTAATCGATCAATAAAAGGATTAATTAAAGCTTGTTTTTCTCGGAGAATTTGCTCATTAACCGGATTAGATTTAGCAGCAAAAAGCAACAGTTTCTCAGAATCGCTCATCTCTTGAATCACTATTTCTAAGATTGAATTAACCCACTGTTTACAGTGAGCTTGCAAGCATTCATCTAAAGCTTCTTTGATAATTTCTAAACTTTCTTCATTATTAATAGCATAGCTAGGATTAACTTGATTCCATTCAATTACAAACTCTTTTAAAATACTCTTGGTATATTTAGCTAAATGTCGAGCGACTTGATATTGCTTTTGTAATTCAGGATACTGATTTTTAACAACGGTAGCAATTTCAGTTTGAGTTAAATCTAAACCTTGCCCAAGAATTAATATAATTTTTCCCGCTTCGGGAAGCGTTGCAAACAATTTAGAAATGATTAACTGGATCTGATTTCTTTCCTCCTGCTGAATAGCCGTATCTAAAGGAGTTAGAGTCAGATCACAAATATTATCATACTCTTCAAGGGGAATAAACTGTTTTGTCCGATAATTTCTGGCAGCTTTTATACATAATTCTAACATCTGTTGAATGGTATTTTCATTTTCTTCAGCGACTTCTAAGAAATTTAGCTGATTTAATCGCTGATTATAACGCTCTGCAATTTGTTTAAAACAATCTTGACTGGGAGATTCTAACTTCTGAGTTTCAAGTTCTTTTTGAGGACTATAAATTTCCTGAAAACATTGCCAAGCGAGTCGATATAAATCAAGATTTTGCTGCTGAATTCCTTGAGATAATAAAGCTTCTTTCAATTCTTTTGCATTTAAAGATCTTAATAATCCATAATCACTAAATTTTTCTCGTTTGACTTCTACATCTTGTTGATACAGTTGATCTCTAATCAACCGAAATAATACGGTTTTAGCATAACCTTCAATATTACAGCGAGGATGATCTAAATTAAAACTTTTCAGCATTTTAGCGGGCTGTTGGGCGAAGGAAGATGCGATCTGAAAATATTCTTCTAACGGATATCTATGTTGCAGAAATTTATATTTAAGATAACTTTTTTGCGCCGCCCAAAGACAAGCTTCTTGTAAATAAGCGGATAAATGTCTCGCTGTGATTAAAGTTGGATTGTCTAAAGGTTTGGAAGGCGTGAGCGGAACAAAATTCCCCCGATTTGCTATTTTAGCCTGATTAAAATGAATGTATTCCTGACATCCCTCCTGGGATAGATCTTTTAGCCGTTTTAGGAAATATCTTGCCCAAAATTCTGCTTTAGCGTCGGGGTCAGACAAAACAAGGCGTTTCATCTGACGTTCTAATTGGGGATCAGCTTGCCAAACGGCATGGCGCTCGCCAAAGCTCAGAAAAGTTGAGAATTTCTGGACAATATCCTCTCGTTTGTTCATAAAATTCGGCTTTTTTAGCTAATATAACTCTAAAAGCTGATCTGTAACATAAGGATTTCATGAAATTGCATCTCCTGAGCCTTTCTATTTTAAAGATTAGTATCTTTTTTTACTTGTTTTCTTCCCAACCCATAGCCGCCCAAATTATCCCAGATGGGACTTTACCGATAAATTCTAGAGTAGTCCAACAAGGTAACACCCAGGTGATTGAAGGAGGAACCCCCGCAGGCACTAATTTATTTCATAGTTTTACATCCTTTTCTGTTCCGACGGGGGGGACTGCATTTTTTAATAATCCCACTTCTATTCAAACTATTTTTAGTCGCGTAACGGGTCACTCTATCTCGAATATCGATGGTATAATTCGAGCAAATGGCATCGTTAACTTATTTTTAATTAACCCCAATGGCTTGATATTTGGGCCGAATGCCAAGTTAGACATCGGAGGTTCATTTTTCGGGAGTACCGCCAAGAGTATCTGGTTTGCGGATGGCTTAGAATTTAGCGCCACAAATCCTCAAACTACCCCTTTACTCAGTATTAATGTTCCCCTCGGTTTACAATACGGCACAAACCCTGGAAGAATTGTGGTACAGGGGACAGGTCATAATCTCAGTCGAGATAATACAGAACAACGAGATATCATCCGAGACAATAGACCCGATGGGCTGCGAGTCAATCCTAATCAAACGTTAGCCTTGGTTGGCGGCGAAGTCATATTACAAGGAGGAAATCTCACCTCCGAATCGGGACGAATTGAATTGGGTAGTGTTGACTCTAATAGTTATGTCAGCATCACCCTTCCAAACTGGGTGTTAGGGTATGGAATGGTACAAAATTTTCAGGACATCACCCTCCAACAAGCGACTTCTATTGATGTTAGTGGTGCTGCGAGTGGCAATATTCAGGTACAAGGAAGACGGTTGACACTGACTGATGGCTCAGTTATTTTAGCCGTGA
>JBMDYE010000504.1:0-5290 GCA_048595135.1 Planktothrix sp.
TATCATGAGGTGGTCGTCGTCATGAATACCCATGGATTGGAACCGCGCGGCGCCGATGTGACGGTGGATGGAAGTTTAAACCCTCCGGGTTCAAAACTGCGGGTGTTGTATCGGGCTGATTGGACAGATGAACAACTCAAAAATCCTCCTACCAATGAATTTATTCCCATTGAAGCGGCTTCAGGCGGTCGGGCATTTATCCAGTTGTCTTTGCCGCCAGCAGGAATGGTGATTTTGGGTTAAGTCGCTAGGAAGGGGACAAGGGGACAATTCTTTTCTTGTCTGTAGGGGCGGGGTAAAGAGCGCCCCCCCAGGGCTGTTTCATTTTCAAGAGTGAATTTGTATGACCTCTCCCCCTAACCCCCTCTCCTTGTAGGAGAGGGGGTAAGAAATTCTAAGATTCAACATCAAAACTTATTAATTACTCCCCCAACACTCGCACCTTATGGGGGTTAGGGGGTTAGGTCATAGAGGTTTGGTAGAACATGAAACAGCCCTGACCCCGCCCCCACGCCTCCTGCCTTCTATTCTTAATTCTTCTTAAACACGACTCCAGTAAAAGCATTAAGGCTAATTTGATCAGTTTGGGGATTCCAAACTGTGTTTGAGTTGGTGGTTAGAATGAGTTCAGGGGATTGCCAATCATTGGGGAAAGATAAGGTGAATTTCTGGGAATTGGCATTGAGGGCGATCGCATATTTGCCCCATTCATACCCATAAACCCGATTACTATCATCAAGTAACCAAGCGTGACGGGGTTGTCGCCAAATCTCAGAGGTTTTCCGACGCCAAGCAATTAACTGTTTATAGAACCCTAACAAAGAGGCATCTTGTTCTGTATCCCAAAGCATCGGTAAACGAGATTCTTCTAATCGCCCGACATTTTCTAACTGACTTAGCCCCACTTCCGTACCATAATAAATAATTGGCGGCTGGGGTAAGGTAAATTGACATAATGCTGCTAATTTCAAGCGACGTTTCTCACCCTTTACTAACCACAAAAAGCGATTCATATCGTGGTTATCTAAAAAGCTGGGTAAGACTAAACTTGAATCAAAATAAGCGAAATGTTGTTCTAAAGCGTGATCAAATTGACTCACGGTTAGACTTTCAAAGGCAAAGAATCCCCGCAGCAGTTCTAATAATTTAAAATCCAAACAGCCATCCATGCGCCCGGTGTAGGATCGCATCATCGAGGGGGGTTGAGTAATTTCCCCCAAGGTGACACTATCGGATTTTGTGCGTCGGGTTGCATCTCGGAATACAGACCAAAAGGCATGACTCACCCCATGAGCATAATCTAACCGAAACCCATCACCTCCTCGTTTTAACCACTCGCAGGCGTTATGAATAAAATAGTCTCGAACTTCGGGATAATCCGTATTCAGTTCGGGTTGACCGGGAACATCAAAAAAACAATCGTATTCGTCGGGATAGTTGCGAAAGCGAAACCAGTGATAGGCGGAGTGTTGGCGATCGCTTATAGCCGCTTGAAAAGCCGGATGTTGGTTCGAGATATGATTGACCACGTAATCTAAAATAATCCGAATTCCCCGTTGATGGGCTTCCGCCACCAGTTTTTCCCAGTCTTCCAGAGTGCCAAGGCGAGGTTCAATCATGCTGTAATCTGACGGATCATAACCATGATGGGAAGGACTAGGAAAAATTGGTGTTAACCACAGACAGTTCACCCCTAGATCTTGTAAGTAATCTAGTTTGGAGCAAATACCGTTTAAAGTGCCACCATAAATGCCACTGCGATCGCTGGGAGTCTGAAAGACTTTCCCCGGATCAGGTGCAAAGCGGTCAACAAAAATTTGATAAATGACTGCATCTCGTATCCAGGTGGGAATGGTTTGTTGATCGACAACAAACTGATAAATTTGGGGTTGATCGTTTCGAGACAGCCGTTCTAATGCCTTGAAATCAAAGTCTTCTGCCTTCTCCCTTCGTTTCAGGGCGTCCACATCAAGATAGGGACAGGCGATCATTTGGTTTGTGGTGGTGGTTGCGGTGATCCAATAGGAGACTAGGGTGTCTTGGGGTTGACCGGGAATGGTGGCAACCCACTGTTCTAGATAACACCATTGCAGTGTATCCCATTCAATCTGAGTGCGTTCCATTGGGATTGTCAGGATTGACGGATGGTTGAAATTGAAGGGAGATAAAGGAATAGAGGGTTCCGTCGTATAGTGAAGATTCACGGCTTTAATGGCAACCTCTGCCCCGACTCGGACTGTAATTGGAATCGGTTCGTTTGCAGTTGGATCGATCGGACTCAAGCTCACATCATGAAATAATCCGACTCGCGCCATTTTGGCTTGTTTGAGTCGCCCTTGGGAAGTGGAGAGGGCACCAAAGATAAATTCTGGAAGCTGGGGAAATGGGTTGTTCATCGATCCCAATTTAACGGGTTGGTTTTTACTAACATATCCGATTTTGATTAAACCTAATCAACCCGAGTTTTTCAACACAAAATCTGGATCTGGCTTCCCTTTGGGTGATGAACTCGCGTGTTGATATAATTTAACATCTCAAGGTCTGCTTTGAACCTAGCACACTGTATTTCAGAGAGTTACAAAAGAAAGATAAAAATCCTGACCCAATCCTATTTTCCTGAACGGGTTAGATTTCTCAATTCTGATGAATAAATCATTGACAATTTCCCAAAAATCGTGTATTATATACTTTATAAATTAAACCCAATTTATCAAAAAATGTTTCAGCTAGTTAAATAGCTAAAGATCGGCTTTTCGGTTTAATCATAAAAGGTTTGGGGGTCTTGGTTCTCAGTTCAAGCGTTTCAGGACAGACAGACAACTCAAAAAACGATCTAGGACAGAAATAGTCAGGAATGGTAATCAATCTTCCTTAATACATTTCTGTGCCTGTGTGTTTGTGTATTGTTAATGGTTCACGACTTCTGAATTAAGCCTGATGTTCATGCTGAACAAGGAGGAACTTGTGATTACGACAGCGATCTTCCCAGCCCGATATGTTCAAGGAAATCATGCAATTCGGTTCTTAGGTGAAGAATTAAGCCATTTAGGTCAGAAAGCCTTAGTGATTATGGGGCCCGTTATTTTTCCTAAATTGCAACCCCTGGTTGAGGAATTTACCCAAGGAAAAATAGAGGTTTATCTCGAACGCTTTGGCGGTGAATGTTGTGATCTGGAAATTGAACGCTTAGTGAGTTTAGGGGCGACTCAGAAAGTAGATTTAATTGTAGGAATTGGCGGCGGAAAAACCATCGACACCGCTAAAGCGACCGCCTATCACCTCAAAGTTCCTGTTGCAATTGTTCCCACCATTGCTTCTACCGATGCCCCTTGCAGCGCCCTAGCCGTGATTTATACCCCGGAAGGAGTCTGGGAGCGTTATCTGGTCTTACCGCGTAACCCCGATCTCGTTTTGGTGGATACGAATCTGATTGCTCAAGCTCCGGTTCGCTTCCTCGTTGCTGGAATGGGGGATGCGTTAGCGACCTGGTTTGAAGCCGAAGATTGTCAGATTAAACGGGCTAAAAATATGACCGGACGCATGGGGCCAATGACGGCTTTTAGTTTGGCTCATTTGTGCTACGAAACATTGCTTGAATATGGCGTTTATGCGAAAATTGCCTGTGAACAACAGGTGGTGACTCCTGCCTTAGAACGAATTATTGAAGCCAATACACTGCTGAGTGGGTTAGGTTTTGAAAGTGGTGGATTAGCAGCAGCCCATGCAATTCATAATGGGTTTACGGTTTTGGAAGAAACCAAAAAATTCTGGCATGGTGAAAAAGTGGCTTTTGGTGTTCTGGCGATGTTAATTTTAACGGATCGCCCTACTGAAGTCATTGATCGGGTGTTCAGTTTCTGTGAGTCCATCGGACTCCCGACGACTTTAGCCGATATGGGACTCGAAGGAGTCAGTCGTGAACGCTTATTGTTAGCCGCAGAACGCGCTTGTGGTACGGGTGAAACCATTTATAATGAGCCTTGTGAAATTAACCCGGAAAGTGTTCTCGCTGCCATGTTAACGGCTGATGCCAAGGGACGGGAACGGAAACAATTCTAAGTTGATTGTTTAAGAGTTTAGAGTTGATTCGGGAAATTCAAGTGTGATCGCATTTTGATCGAGAAAGAATCAAGAGGCGATCGCACAGTTGTGAAATCAACAAGGTTTGATTGTTAGTTAATTCCTAGCGATCGCTCGTTAAATATTGATTAAAGTCCTCGGCTGTTAGTAAATTAAAGTCAACGCCTAATAATTGAGCCAAAATCTCTGAACCCACCTGGATTTTCACTCCTCCAAGGTCAGGAATAATACTGATTTGATCAAAGGTTAAGCCACCGTCCAGAACAAGCAAATCTTGGTTATCTTGAAAATCGACAATGGTGTCAGTCCCATAACCGAGAACCAGGAAAAAGCGATCGCTTCCTTCCCCCCCAGTTAAGCTATCGAGTCCTTCTGCGCCAACGAGGAGATCGTCCCCTTGACCTCCGGTGAGTTGATCATCGCCTTCGCCGCCATCAAGGATATCATCTCCGTTGTTTCCCGATACCACATCATTTCCCTCATTCCCGTCCAGCCAGTCATTCCCTTGACCCCCATCCAGACTATCATCACCCCCGTTACCGGATAGGGTATCGTCATTCTGTCCTCCCTCTAGGAGATCGTCCCCCTCATTCCCCTCGATCAAATCAGATCCGTTATTCCCAAATAACCTATCATCTCCTAAGTTGCCTTGTAATTGATCATTTCCCTGACCGCCATAAATTTGATCGTCGCCTTCTCCACCCTGAAGCCAATCATCGTCTTGATTTCCATTCAGCCAGTCGTCTCCAACTCCGCCAGAAATCGTATCGTTTTCACGATTTCCAAAAATTTGATCATCACCGTCACCACCGTTGATTTGGTCATGATTTTTTCCGCCTAAAACCGTATCATTACCTTCTTCAGCATCAATAAAATCGTTACCTTGATTTCCATGCGTCCAGTCATCCCCCTCACCCGTTTTAATCCAGTCCTCTCCACCGAAACCAAAGATCCTATCAGCCTTAGAGCTTCCGGTTAGATGATCAGTTTCATCACTGGAGGTTTGGGACTCCAAATTATTGAAATCGGATTTTAGGGTTGGGAAGGAAATCGTTGCGATCAAGTCCGTCGGGTCAAAAATATCAAATACTTCCTCTCCCCCTGTTTGAGACATTTCAGCTTCTCCAGAGGGTTCTGGTGTGGGACTTAAACTCGCAGTTGGACTGGGTGTTGGTGTGGGTTCTGGACTCGGAGTTGGACTGGGTGTTGG
>JBMDYE010000505.1:0-27959 GCA_048595135.1 Planktothrix sp.
TAGAAAAGTGGTTTTTTAAAGAATTTTGAAACAGAGACTCAAAAAAATGATGTAAACTCAGACCAACAAAAAATTGAAATTAGATGGGGGTTTAGTTAAATGTCCAATGGGTAGAGAAGGGCTTAGAATTATCCAAATTCCGACATCCTCCCGAAACCCCGTGACCGACTTCGGGAATGGGCTCTAAATAAGTTAAGTCCCGAATTTGGGTAACATTAGCAGAGGTTTTGGTTTTAAGGCTAGACTCAACCGGAACCGTTTGACTTGGAGACTGACGATTAGAATGATTATCCTTAGTCAGTCGGTTGTAAGTCCGATACGGAATATAATGCAGTGGATTATACCCAGCAAAACGAAGAATTAAAACACAAGCCCAAGAATATTTTCCCGATAGAATTGCATCTAGGATTTGTTCAAATTGTTCTTCACTGAGGGTTTTAGCGATTTTCGAGGTGTTGTAGGAATACTGAGCCGACATTTCCTTTACTCCTAATCTGTAAGTGGTGTTTTATAAATCAATCCCATTTTTCTGTAATTCCAGAATCGGATTGAGCAGAATATCGAGAATCCGACGACGACGAATCACAATATCTGCACTAGCCGTTTGCCCTGATTTTAACAAAATTTTCTGATTTTGTTGCCAAACATAATCCTTTTTTAACACAATTTCTAACTGGTAAACCGATCCGATTTCTTGATCAACTTTAGTATCTGGTGAAATCGATTGAACCGTTCCTTCAAACACCCCAAAGTTTTGATAAGGATAAGCATCAAATTTGACTTTAACGGACATTCCCGTTTTCACAAATCCTGCTTGATCATTCCGAAGACTCGCCGTGAGAATCAGGGGAGCATTTTTAGGGGTAATTTCAGCAACGGTTTGTCCCGGTTGAATCACTTCTCCCACATTAGAAACATTCAAGTTAGAAACCACACCCTCAACCGGAGCATAGAGGTATTTTTCTTGCAGTTTTGCTTCAGCAGTGGCGATTAAATTTTGAGTGTCTAAAATTCGGGCTTTTAACTGGGTTATTTCTAACTGTGTTTGTTGAATTTTTTGTTGGGTTTCGACTTCAATCGTTTTAATTTCGGCTTGTTTTTGGGCTAACTCCGCATTTAATCGTTCCGCCTCCACTTGTGATTGTTTTAATTCCCCTTGAGCTTGGGTAATTAAGCGTTGGCGATCGCGCCAATTTTGTTCCGCTTGAAAAATCTGTTCTTGGGTACTATTTTTTTCTGATAATTGTGCTTGAACAATCGCCCGTTGTTGTTCCCGGAGATTTTGTTCGGCTTGAAACACTAAATCTTTAGAAATCGCCCCACTTTCTAACAAAGGTTTTAACCGTTCAAGTCGTTCTTGAGCGGCTAATTCTCCCTCGTGCAATTTTTCAATTAAGGTTTGAGTGTCAGTCTTTAAGGGTTGTAACGCTTGCACTCGATCTTGGGTGGCTTGCGCTTCGGAATTCAACTGATCAAGTAACCGTTTTTCCGAGGAAATTTGGCTTTGAATTCGTTCAATATTGCTTTGTTGAGCTTGAAGTTGAGCCTTGGCAATCGCCGCTTGGGTTTGAGCTTCTAAATACACCCGTTCCAGTAACCCTTGTTTTTGAGTGAGTTCCTCTTTTAAAGCGGTGAGTTGTTGTTGAAATCCGGTTAATTCGGTGGTGGAAACTTGTCGATCCAATTCGGCTAATACGTCCCCTTTTTTAACCGTTTGCCCCTCTTGAATGAGAATTTGAGAAATTTTTCCTAACTCAACGGGATGAATTTTGTAGACTTCTCCTTGGGGAACTAATTTCCCTCTAGCTTGACCCACTTCATCAACGGTTCCGAAATATCCCCAGGTCAGAAATGCCGCACAAAAAATAAATCCTCCGACCATCAATTGCAACGGAAAAGAGGCAGGGGGCTGATCGAGTAGAGACTGTAAAGCACTTGACCAGTTTTCTTTTTTTCCCGTCGGAACCTGAGACGGTTGGGGAGGGTTTTTGGAGGGAGTGTCTGTAACAGGAGGAATCAGGGGCGGAAAAGGAACAGAACCTGCGATCCCGCCATAGATTTGAGTGGTTTGTTGGGTTTCTTCGCAACTCAAGGGCAGATCCTGTAAGAATTCTGTCTCTGCTGTTACAGATAATTGAGGATTGGGTTCATCATCAGTATGGTTACTGAAAGATGAGAACATCGGATACGGTTTCATAAGACAAGGCTAAACTGGGCTAACAAAAGTCAGTCATGGAGTCAGTTTTGTATCCTGGAATTTAGCTGAATCAAAAAACAATGATTGGGAATCCACTGTTGATGACTACAGCAACAGCACACAAAGGTGCTGTAACCAGTCTTTCTAGGTGTCTGTGAGATTACCTTTGAGCTAGTGTGTTGATTGTTATCAAAATCCTCTGTATTTATACTAAGGTAACTTGCCAGTTGTAACTGCCAATTTGGCAGCTTTATTTAAAAAGTTTTGTTAAGCGAGAAAAAACACAGAAAAGCAGGATGGAGGGGATTTAGGATATGAGACTGATATAAACCAGCGATTGATGACGATCCAATCAAGTTTCCCCCTTGAACCATCAATACTCAACGTTTTTTTCTGAAAGTAAGTCAGTTCTAGTCTAGAAAAAAATAGCAGGGGAGGAAGGCAAAAAAGCTTTGCTTTTATGAGGAATTGGTTAATTTTTATAAATTTAGTTGTTGTTGTGCTAAATGATAGTAAATCCCTTGAATTGCCATTAGCTGATCATGGGTTCCTGTTTCCGCTAAAATTCCTTTATCTAAAACCAAAATACAATCTGCACTTCTAACCGTTGAGAGACGATGGGCAATAATAATTGTCGTGCGTTCCCGTTGCATTTGTTCTAAATTGCGTTGAAACCGATGTTCACTTTCCGTATCTAAAGAACTGGTTGCTTCATCTAAAATTAAAATTCTAGGACTTCCTAATAAAGCTCTCGCGATCGCAACTCGCTGTCGTTGTCCTCCCGATAAACTTGATCCCCGTTCTCCGACTTTGGTATAATATCCTAACGGTAAACTCTGAATAAATCCATGGACTTCTGCTAACTTAGCCGCTTCAATTACCTGATCTAAATTATATTCATCTCGATACAAAGTAATATTCTCTAAAAGCGTTCCTGAAAATAAATAACAATCCTGGGGAACCACCCCCATTTGTATGCGTAAAGATGGGGGAGAAACATGACGTAGATCATGTCCATCCACATAAATCTGTCCGGTTGTGGGATGATATAACCCTTGCAATAATTTAACTAAGGTGCTTTTTCCTGAACCGCTGCGCCCCACAATTGCAATAGTTTGACCCGGATAAAATTGAAATGAAATATTTTGTAAAGTATTCGTTTCAGCATCTTCCTGGTAACGAAAAGTAACATTTTCAAAGCGAATTCCTCCCTGAATTCTAGGTAAAACCATTAACGGTTTTTGGGGGCTTTCTTCCACTTCCTGTTCAAAGACATCATTTAACCGTTCTACAGAAATTAAGACTTCTTGCAATTCATCCCATAATCCCACTAATGCTAAAATCGGACTAATTACATAACCTTGCATCATATTAAAGGCGACAAACTGACCAATCGTTAACTGATCTTGGATCACCAAATTAACACCAAACCACAGTAAAAAGGTACTGCCAATAGAATTAATTAATCCACTCACAAATCCCAAATTAATTCCTAATTTTTGAGCTTTAAACTGAACATTAATCTGTTGAGTTAATTTTTCTTCCCAACGCCACCGCAATTCCGGTTCCGCCGCTACTGCTTTCACCGTATTAATTCCAGACATAATTTCTACTAAAGTAGAATTTTGATCAGCAGCCGCATTAAATAATTGACGAGAAATATGCCGTAACATTGGCGTTGCTGCTAAGGTTAGGATAATAATTAAAGGCACAATTCCTAAAATCAAAACGGTGAGCTTCCAGTTGTAATAAAGCATCAATCCTAAATACACAAATCCCGTGACAACATTCAACGCAGACAACAAAATTTGACCGACGAGAAACCGTTGAATTTTTTGATTTTCTTGTACACGGGTAATAATATCGCCAACGCGGCGAGATTCAAAAAACTTTAAAGGAAGTTGTAGCGCGTGATAAATAAACCCCCCAATTAAGGTTAAATCCAAACGATTCGATAAGTAACTTAATAAATATTGTCGAATTGACGCTAACCCTAAACTCCAAACCCCAAATAATAATAATCCTAATGCAAAGACATTCAAGCTGGTCACGCTTTTATTGACCACAACCCGATCTAAAATAATTTGGGTTAATAACGGCGTAACAATCCCAAAAATTTGAATCAGCAGTGACAATACAATAATTTGTAACCCTAAAAATCGATAGGGCCAAAATACCCCCAGGAAACGACCCAGAGAGCGTTTTTGCGGTTTAATTTCATAGAATTGATCCGTTGGTTCTAGCAATAACCCATAACTTGTCCATCCCTGTAAAAAAGCTTGACGAGACAGGGTTTTTTTACCACTGGCCGGATCGGCAATCACAACCTTACCCCGCCGGACTTTATACACAACAATATAATGATCCCCTTGCCAATGGGCGATCCAAGGGTTTTTTTCCGTTTCCAAACGATTTAAACTCGCTCGTACAGGTCGAGCTTGATACCCTAAACGCTCAGAGGTGAGGGTTAGATTTTTTAAAGATACGCCCGCTCGCCCTACATCCGCAAGATTACGCAAAGCATTGATACTTAAATATTTCCCCCAATATTGGCTAATCATCGCTAAACAAGCGACCCCGCAGTCGGAGGAACTTTGCTGCTCTCGAAACGGATAGGGTTGCCAAAATCCTCGCCAGCGCCGTTTCGGTTTGGGAAAATTCAGAGTTTGGGCAGTTTCGGAAACGGGAACCCCAGGCGCGTTAACGGTTGGGGGTTGATGGGAGGCGCCGATCAGTTGTTTGGGAATCGGCGATTTCTCAACGTTTGCAGATGTGGTCTGCAACGCTTCCCCCGGAAGTTGATAAACCACTAATGGTGTTGCTGCCCGCCATTCGGGAGGGATGCGATCGCCTTGTCCCCAACTGTCCCCCACCTGGGGAACTGTATCCGACCCTGTAATTTGTCCTTGATACAACCAATATCGTCCTTGGTCTGTGGGGGTCGCCGTTTGTAAACAGGTTCCAGCACTGAAGCGGTGTTCAATACAGTTTGATAACAAATCTTGGAGGCGGTAGCTTGCTAACCGTCGCCACTGGGTTTGGGTTTTAAAGAATAGTAAACGTTGTCGGTTTTCGATGGTGGTTTGCAGATAAGTTTGTAGCGGGGGAATCTGCTGGAGTTGGGTTTGAATTTCTGCTATTGGAATCGATGCAACAATCACTTCACTGGCTGCGATCGCTTGATAAGATAAACAACAATCTTTCCACTTTTGTTGATCCCCGCCAAACATTTCGCCAGACTCAACCACTGAAACCGAAACCTCTCGATTGAGGTGTTGATCCCAAGCCAAAAGGCGAACTCGACCTTTAATAACTAAATACAATAAAGATTTAGAATTTAGTTCATGGTGAACGGTTGTTTCTGAAAAAATCGGTAAATTATAAATTAAATCTCCCAATTGAAACGATTGTAAATGCCAACGTTGGCTCCAACGGGCGAGATCAATCTGAATCTGATCCGCTTGGATTTGTGTTAATAAGTTTTCTAGGGTTACTATCAAGATTGATTGAGACAAGTTCGGGCTAGAAGCCAATACCTGCTCCTGTTCATTAAAGTTATGATTGATCATGATACCAGAGGGTAAATAATAGCGATTGACAATCCCTAAAAGACCCACAGGAGCATGAGATCACGCTTCTTTAAGCTCTCTTGCAAAACGGTTCTGATTCAGGAGTCAATGCTATGTCTTCCTGACTAATCCAGGATTAATTTAAGAAAGATTCCTGACAGTAACAGTTCAGCAGAATTCAATAAAAACTGCGGTCTAACAACGGGATTGTCTTTCAGATGAGAAGAGGATTCTGATATTTACTCTAGTTCATGATAACGATCACATCGGCTGTCCCCCTGACACCGTTATAAACATAGCTGTCCTGAAGTTGCAAGATATTTTTTACAACTTTACAAAATCTTCAAGTTAATTTTTACATTCAGGAATTACAATTTAGTGCCTAGAATACCGATTAGTTCTAGGCTTGACAAGCTTTGTTAACAAAAGGTTATATAAAGCTGCTAGGGTTCCAAATTGAGGGGTTTCACCCCCTCAGAAAAATGGGTAGGGGTGCTTACATTTCAATGTCAGTATTTTTAGGACTAATAATCTTAATCATTATTTTAGATCATCCATTCACACAGGCTATCACCTCTGTCAGGGATGTTTAGCCACTTCAGTTTCATAACATTTAAGAATTAAATCAGAAAGCTGCTCCAAATCATTAACAGATGAAATAATTACCCTTGAGGCTGCATCTCCCAGGGAAGCTGACATTTCTTGGACTTCAAAGCCTGCTGCTAATGCTTTGACTTCATGAATCGGTAATCGAGTCACAAAGCTTTTCTTTTTTGGGGTTAAATAAAATCTTAAAAACCACCAAGTTGTCCTACCAACATTTAAACCAAAATAAGAAGCAACATCTTTATATTGAACTTCTAATTTATAAATTTTAGAACGGCTAGCAATTGTTTTAACTTTTGCAAATGCTTCTAATTCCTCATCTGTTGTTTCTATAGCTGATGTTTCTAACTCTAGTTCGATTGGTTCAGCTTCATCAATTTCAGGAGAAACCGTAATATCTTTACCCATTTCTCGACTAATGCCTTGAGTCATTAATTCAACTAAACTATTTTTAATTGACTTTTCAATCAGGGGTTTAAACTTCTGAATCATTTTCGGTGTAATATTTCCACCAACTACATAATTGGGATGCTCTTTTTTAAATTGAGAAATCAAAAGTTTAATAAAATCATCCGATGGAGTTCTGAGAATATTATCAATTATTTTAGTCATTCCTCGCAGATAAACCATTTCCTCTGCATAATTTTTGATCTGGATGTAATCAAAATTGTCGCGATGAAAAAGCTTTAGACTGTCAATCTGCTTTTGCTCATAATTTAAAATATTAAAACTAAAAAACGGTTCATCATCCATTATATTTTTCTCGAGTAAATCGGTAAAAAACCGATATTCAATCCCATTCGTAACAATAGCAACTTTTGTTTTTACCAGACAATTAAAATATTTCCTTAACTGACCATCATGAGCAGTTGGCTTTTGATCCCGCGCTTTTGCTTCCACAATCATGACAATATCCTCTTTGATTTTAATCGCATAGTCTACCTTTTCACGCTGTTTTGAGCTTATGGTGGCGAAATCCGCAATAAATTCAGGGATCACCTCTGTTGGATCAAAAATATCGTAACCAAGCGCACTAAAAAAAGGATTAATCAAGCTCATCTTGGTTGCTTGCTCGCCTTTCACCAATTCAGCACCTTTACGGACTTTTTCTGCAACCTTCGCAATGTCCTCAATAAAAACCATGTTGCTGACTCCAACAATAGACTCTACTCAACTCTTGATTTTAGAGCTAAAGGAACTCCTATCACTCACTTATTGGTGAGCTTCCCTGTAGAATCGTAATCACCGATTAATTTGACTCTGATCACTTTGTCCTTATACTTTTCATATTCTTTATAATTGCTTTGAGCTTATTTTTTCCTCTTACTTATTAATTAAGTATAAAGTCTTATTTATTTACCCCGAAACGTCTGCAAAAGTTTAAACTAAGGTAAAGAAGCCTCCCATCTGCATTCAGGTAAATCTTATGGCAGAATCACCGCTATCCATTGCCCAGCACTACCACGAACGCACCAAGTATGACCCCGAAACCTTAGCCACCAAGAGTCATAGCATTGACTGGGAGAAACAACCTGTTCCCTTCAAAGAATATAAACTAGGGACAGTCTTGGATCTCAAACCGTATTTACGAGATCATAACGAAACGGTTGCCCCAGATCCGAAAACCCAAGCTTGGCAACGGTTGTCCCATTTATTGCTGCATAGTTACGGTTTAACGGCGAAAGTTCCCACAATGGCGGGGGTTCATTATCTACGGGCGGCACCGTCAGCCGGAGGATTATATGCCGCAGAACTGTATATTGTTTCTAGGGGAACGTCCATTCTCCCCGAAGGATTGTACCATTACCAACCCCAAACCCATTCGCTGCTGCAATTTTGGGAAAATCCCGTTTGGCGGGAACTGCGAGAAGCTTGTTTTTGGTATCCTGGGTTAGAAAATACCCATTTAGCCCTGGTGACAACGGCGGTTTTTTATCGGTCTGCTTGGCGCTATCAAGATCGAGCTTATCGGCGTATTTGTTTAGATACGGGTCATTTATTAGGCAATATTGAATTAGCAGCCGCCATTAACGATTATCGACCCCATTTAATCGGAGGATTTGCCGATGATGCGTTAAATCAATTGTTATATTTAGATCCCGAAGCGGAAGGGGCGATCGCCGTTTTAGCGCTGGCAGATTTGTTACAAGTTGACGAAAATTTACCTCCTTCTCGAACCGCTTTACCTTCAAAAGTACAACTGAGTTACCCGAAAATTCCCGATGGAGAATTACTGATTTCTTTGCATGAAGCGACTAAATTAGAATCGGATTCTTCCGGGTCGCAAGGGTGGAAATTATTGGAAGCCGATGGGGGGTTAGAAGATAAATACAATTTCCCATTTTGTACGAAAGTTTCAACGGTGACCACTTCCATTGATTGGGGGAAAAATTTATCTGGTTTAGAAACAACCATTCTCAAACGAAGGTCAACCCGTGCCTATAGTGGGGCGGAATTAATGTTAAGTGAATTGTTAGCCGTGTTAGATTTTACCTATCAACCCCATCATTATATCCATCAGGGGTTGGATGGTTCCCCCGATTATTTTGATTTGAGTTTAATTGAAACCTTTATTGCCGTTTCTGGAGTCAGTGGCTTAGAAGATGGTTGTTATTATTACGCCCCAAAAGCCCAAGAATTAAGGCAAATTCGCTTTAAGAATTTCCGCCGAGAATTGTATTATTTGTGCTTGCAGCAAGAATTAGGACGAGATGCCGCCGCCACAATTTTTAATACCGCCGATTTGAAAAAAGCGGTGAATCAATATGGCGATCGCGTCTACCGTTATTTACATTTAGATGCAGGTCATCTCGGACAACGATTAAATTTAGCAGCCATTCATTTACGCTTAGGCGTTAGTGGCATTGGTGGCTTTTTTGATAACCAAGTTAACGAAGTTCTCGGCATTCCTCAAGATGAAGCTGTTCTCTATATTACAACATTAGGAAGACCAAGATAGAATTAAGAATTAAGAATTAAGAATTAAGAATCGCGCAGCGTCCTGAGCGGAGCGAAGGATCTGAATTAAGAATTAAGAATTAAGAATCGCGCAGCGTCCTGAGCGGAGCGAAGGATCTGAATTAAGAACAAGAAATTTCTCCTTGTCTCCTTGTCTCCTTGTCTCCTTGTCCCCCGCTCTCTTGTAACTGATGACTGATGACTGATGACTGATAACTGATAACTGATAACTGATGACTGATGACTGATGACTGATGACTGATGACTGGTGACTGATTAAATGTCGGGTTCATCCACCATGCGGCGGTCGATACTGGAAGTGTAAACCGGTTCAACGCGGATGGCTTTCACCGCCAGGGGACGAACCACCATATATTCTCGATTGTTAGTATCTTCGCCTTTTTGCTTGATCGGAACGTTAACAAATTCGTTGCTATCAAATTTAGGCAATAAAACTTTGCCATACCACACTTGAAATTCTTGCATTGTGGCAAATCTAATTTCTTCTCGATGACCCCCCTCAATCATGAGGTGAACCACGTATTCATCAGGAGTTCTGGGCATAATAACCTGTAGCTAAAAAAATTTTGGCTAAACTCACAAGGCTTAATCCACACCTGTCTTAGTGTCTCATCAATTGAGAGGAAAGTCTAGTGCTGAGGTTCGACTCCTCAATTTGACACCTTATGTAATATTGTCAAGGTTTATTCAAACATTTAACACGGATCTAAACCGATACCCTTAAAATGTTCTGAGATTGAGCGTCACCCCATTCGGCTAAATGCTTCCCAAAGGGCGCACATCTTAGCAAACTCGGCGCCTACGCTTATAATTTGCACTTGACTGCTTATCCTGAACGGTTAACGCTCAACTCTAACTCTCAACGATCAACTTTTATAATTACTATGCCAAAACGGACTGACATAAAGAAAATTTTGCTGTTAGGATCGGGCCCAATTGTCATTGGACAAGGCTGCGAATTTGACTACTCAGGGACACAAGCCTGTAAAGCTCTCCGGGAAGAAGGATTTGAGGTGGTGTTAGTCAACTCTAACCCCGCTACCATTATGACCGATCCTGAAACGGCAGAACGGACGTATATTGAACCTTTGGTGCCAGAAGTGGTTGCTAAAGTCATTGAAAAAGAACGTCCCGACGCCCTGTTACCCACAATGGGAGGTCAAACCGCCCTTAACTTAGCGGTCGCCTTAGCCAAAAATGGCACCTTGGAAAAATATGGGGTAGAACTCATCGGCGCTAAATTAGAAGCTATTGAAAAAGCGGAAGATCGGCAATTATTTAAACAGGCAATGGAAAAGATCGGTGTGGCTTGCTGTCCCTCCGGTATTGCCAATAATATGAATGAAGCGCGAGATATTGGCCGTCAAATTGGCAGTTATCCTCTGATTATCCGTCCTGCCTTTACCTTGGGGGGAACTGGAGGGGGAATTGCCTATAATCAAGAAGAATTTGAAGAAATTGCCCAATCTGGGTTAGATGCTTCTCCGGTTTCGCAAATTCTCGTTGAACAATCCCTCATCGGTTGGAAAGAATATGAATTAGAGGTGATGCGGGATCTCGCCGATAACGTGGTGATTATCTGTTCCATCGAAAATATTGATCCGATGGGTATTCATACCGGAGACTCGATCACCGTTGCCCCTGCTCAAACCTTAACCGATAAAGAATATCAACGGCTGCGGGATGCCTCGATTAAAATTATCCGCGAAATTGGGGTGGAAACGGGCGGTTCTAACATTCAATTTGCCGTTAACCCCGTCAATGGGGATGTGATCGTGATTGAAATGAACCCCCGTGTCAGTCGGTCTTCGGCGTTAGCGTCCAAAGCCACTGGGTTCCCCATTGCCAAATTTGCGGCGAAATTATCGGTGGGCTATACCTTGGATGAAATTAAAAACGATATCACCAAGAAAACTCCCGCCTCCTTTGAACCCACCATTGATTATGTTGTTACTAAAATTCCTCGCTTCGCCTTTGAAAAATTCCCCGGTTCTGAACCCGTTTTAACCACCCAAATGAAATCCGTTGGGGAAGCCATGGCGATCGCCGGAACCTTTAACGAATCCTTCCAAAAAGCGTTACGATCTTTAGAAACCGGGTTAGCAGGTTGGGGCTGTAATCGGTCTGAAAAACTTCTCAGTTTAGATCAAATTCGGGCTGGTTTAAGAACCCCAAACCCTGAACGGATCTTAACCGTGCGCCATGCAATGATGTTAGGAATGACGGTGGAAGAAATCTATGAACTCACGGGAATTGATCCTTGGTTCTTAGATAAAATGCAGGAATTATTAGAAACCGAAAAATTCCTCAAACGCACGCCATTACAACAATTAGATGCGGATAAAATGTTGATGGTGAAGCGTGAAGGGTTTAGCGATCGCCAAATTGCCTTTGCCACTAAAACCAGCGAAGACGAAGTGCGCGCCTATCGCCAAAGTTTAGGGGTCAAACCGGTTTATAAAATGGTGGATACCTGCGCGGCGGAATTTGAATCGGAAACGCCTTATTATTATTCGACGTATTGGGCGGAAGATGAAGTTTTACCCTCTAGCAAACGGAAAGTGATGATTTTAGGCGGGGGGCCAAACCGCATCGGTCAAGGGATTGAGTTTGACTATTGTTGTTGTCATGCGTCTTTTTCTTTACGGGATGATGGCTTTGAAACGATCATGGTCAACTCTAACCCGGAAACGGTTTCAACCGATTATGATACGAGCGATCGCTTATATTTTGAACCCCTGACTAAAGAAGATGTTCTGAATATTATCGAAGCAGAACAACCGGAAGGCATTATTATTCAATTCGGCGGTCAAACTCCTTTGAAATTGGCGGTTCCCTTACAAAAGGCGTTAGAACAACATCCCACCTTAAACACCAAGATTTGGGGAACGTCTCCTGATTCGATTGATACCGCCGAAAACCGGGAACGCTTTGAAAAGATTCTTCGAGAATTGGATATTGCTCAAGCGCCCAACGGGATCGCCCGCAGTTTCAAAGAATCCTTAGCGGTGGCGCGGCGCATTGGTTATCCCGTTGTTGTGCGTCCTTCCTATGTATTGGGCGGACGGGCGATGGAAATCGTTTATTCTGATGAAGAATTAGAACGATATATGACCTATGCGGTGCAGGTAGAACCGGATCACCCGATTTTAGTCGATAAATTCCTGGAAAATGCCATTGAAGTAGATGTGGATGCGATCGCTGATCAAACGGGTCATGTGGTGATCGGTGGCATTATGGAACATATTGAAGAAGCGGGGATTCACTCTGGAGACTCCGCTTGTTCCATTCCCAGCCAAACGTTATCCGAAGAAGTGCTAGCAACCATTCGCCGTCAAACCATTGAACTGGCTAAGGCGTTAAACGTGGTCGGGTTGATGAATATTCAGTTTGCGGTGCAAGGGGAACAGGTTTATATTTTAGAAGCCAACCCTCGCGCCTCCCGGACTGTGCCGTTTGTCTCGAAAGCCATCGGGGTTCCCTTAGCGAAAATGGCAGCACGGGTGATGTCCGGCCAAACCTTAGCAGAATTAAGCTTAACGGAAGAACGAGTTCCGACTTATGTTTCTGTGAAAGAAGCGGTCTTACCCTTTGCGAAGTTCCCCGGAACTGATGTGTTGTTAGGGCCGGAAATGCGTTCTACTGGGGAAGTGATGGGCATTGACACGGATTTTGGCAAAGCCTTCGCCAAAGCAGAGTTAGCCGCCGGACAACTGTTACCGTTGTCGGGGACGGTGTTTGTGTCGATGAATGATCGGGATAAAGAAGCGATTGTTCCCGTGGTTCAGGATTTCTTAGATCTCGGCTTCAAAGTCACCGCCACCATGGGAACCCGTAAAGTCTTGTGGGAACATGGGGTGCGGGTGGAGTTGGAATTAAAACTGCACGAAGGGCGTCCAAATGTGCTGGATTCGATTAAAAATCAAGCGGTACAGTTAGCCATTATTACGCCATCGGGTGAAGAGTCTCGCGCTGATGGTGTGATGATTCGTCGTTCCGCCTTATCCTACAAAATCCCGATTATCACCACCATTGCCGGTGCAAAAGCCACCATTTCCGCCATTCGTTCCCTGAAATCTACCCCCATTGACGTTAAAGCTGTTCAAGATTATTACGTCAAGAATTAAGAATCGCGTAGCGTCCTGAGTGGAACGAAGGATCAGAATTAAGAATTAAGAATTAAGAATTAAGAATTAAGAGGGAACAGGGAATAGGCACTCTTGCAATAAGTATAAATTGCTCCCTCCGCTCCCTCCGCTCCCCCTGCTCCCTCCGCTCCCCCTGCTCCTTGTCCCTAAAAATGTGTTCTCTTCGCAAGCAACTGTTCCTCCAAAGCGGCAATGCGGTTATAAGCGGCGGTGAGTTGGGCGGTTAATCGTTGAATTTGTAAATCAGCCGTGAGCGTTGGTTCGCGGCTGTGATAACTCGTTTCTATATATTCGTCATCCATTAAAACGTCTTTGTGTTCCAGGCTTGTTCCCCCATAAGATTTGCTGGGAGAAACCTGAAGTCTATATTCTTGAGGGGATTCGGAGCCGCTACAGTCTGAGGATACTTCATCGGGTAGATGTTCAGATAGCTTACCGGTAAGCTGTCTAATGATTTCATATAAGGCATCTACTTTATTACTCAGAGCGACGACTTGTTGCGTCAACGCATCCATATCATACTCCAGTTTAACTAAAAAATAAAGTTATAAATTAATCCTAAACAGAAAAAAGCACGGCTCTGGCTTATTTACTAAATTATTTAACCTTTGACGAAAACACAGGATTCGCTCTTGTCTTTTCCCTTACTAGGAAGCCGGGAAAGCAACAATACAAGCTGAATGGTTTAACAAAAACTAGGTTATTCTTGTGTTAGCTTGTTTGGGAAGATGTGCATTACAAAACTTAATATTTTGGGCTAGACTCACGATTGACTCAGGAAAATGGAGATTCAGAAAACCCAATATTTTGTTAAGTTTTGTAAGGTTCATCCCGCTTGTATTGAGCTAGGACGATTGAATCTATTGGCTATTTTGAGTAATAAATAAAATTTAGCTGTTTGGTTTTTATCGAATCAATTTCTTTTTTATTATTATCAAAAGAAGAGATTTTTAAAAGTTATTATTTGAGGAATTTAATTGAAGTTTAAAATAATCCTATTATTTTTTTTTGTTGTAGAATAATTTAATAGCCGAGTTTGACGGTTCAAAAAAATCAACTAATAATCTCAATAGTTAAAAAAAATAAAGATTGTTCTGGGGTTGTGCCGAGTTTAGAGCAAACTCAACAAAAATTCACTATTAATCTGCCAAGAGGAGTTTCATCTTGGATTGTAATCCTCAAAAAGCATTCAGTTATCCTTAATTTTGAATAGCTAAGGGAGACAATTCTCAAAATTTGTTATGAATTGATGACTTAATCTCTGTTGAAATTGTAAGAATAACATTAAGAATATCAGGGGAACTCTGACCTATCTCTGAAGATAGATGCTATTAATAGTTTCATTACTCCCCCTGATAGGTTTTTTTGAAAATCAGCCGGAAATTGGTTGCCAGGTTGAGAACTTTGTGATTATATTAAGAATTGTAACAGCTTTGTTACCCTTGCATACAATTGTGTAGGGATGCTATCAGTTAATCGCGTGCATAGGAGCTACCGAATGACAGCCCTGATACAGCAGAACCAGCTTGAATCGCTTCCTGAACTCGCCGACTACTTTCGTCGCAGCGAGGGAACTTGGTATTCCGAACGGCGTTACTATACCTTACCGGAAGGAGAAACCCAAGAAGTTGCCAGCGAGATCAGCATTCGGTTCCTAGAACAAGGTCATCCTGAACTGCTCAAAATTGCCGAGTTACACGGGTTAAGCGACCCCATGATCCTAACCTGTGGTTCTTATGTGACTTGGAAAAGTACAAACTCCGTATCTGGAAAGAAACTGTCGAAGGGGTCAACCGTATTTGGGGCGGCGGGAAACTTACTCTATCGCGATCGCGGTTTCGCCACACCCAAACCGATCGCCGCTACCTACTATCTACGGGATGCCGATACGCTTTGCCTCAGAAGCGAGTACAATGGTTCTGTATTTGAAGAAGAAATTAAACTGGTAGGTCAGCGATACCGCACAAGACAAACGATCATCTCACGGGCGGGAGAGCAAACGATGATCGGCCAGTATTTGGAAAAACGGATCGATTAATTAGTGTGAAGCGACGGAATTTTTTGCTTGGGATCAGCGCATTAAGTCTATCTAGTGCCGTAGGAGGGTGTAACCAAACTGCGGCATTAACCGTTGAAATCCTCAAGGGTTCAGTCCCGGTTCAAATGGTGAGTAAATTTCGTTCCTCCCAGTTAGGACGTCCGGTGATTGATTTTGTACCCAAACTGCAACTGAAAGCCCTGTATCAAAGTTTGCAAGCATCCCAGTCTCAAGAATCAACGGAAAATTCGCCTCAACGAGATTTGGTGATGATGGGAGATTATTGGTTACAGTCTGCCATTCAACAAAACCTCATTCAACCGTTGAATGTTAAATCCTTGTCCCAATGGTCGCAACTTCCCGAACGCTGGCAAAAAATTGTTCAACGCAATCATCAAGGATATATTGATCCAAACGGGCAAATTTGGGCGGCGCCTTACCGTTGGGGAACAACGGTGATTATCTATCGACCCGATAAATTTAGAACATTAGGTTGGACTCCCAAAGATTGGAGTGATTTATGGCGTCCTGAACTGCGCGATCGCATTTCCCTACCGGATCAAGCCAGAGAAGTCATTGGGTTAACGTTAAAAAAATTAGGCTATTCCTATAATACACCGGATTTAAACACCGTTAAAAATTTAGAATCCGAACTGCGAAACCTTCATCAAAACGTTAAACTTTACGATTCTAATAATTATTTAAAACCGTTAATTTTAGGAGATACGTGGTTAGCAGTGGGATGGTCTACGGATATTTCTCCAGAAGTGCAATATCAAAATGATTTAGTCGCCGTTGTTCCCCAGTCGGGAACGGCTTTCTGGACAGATGTTTGGGTCAAACCTGCGTCAGTTCCTTCCAATGGGGATGAAAATGGAAAAGCTACCCCCACTTTAGCTGACCGTTGGATTGATTTTTGTTGGCAACCGAACGTTGCTACTCAAATGTCATTATTAACCGATACCACCTCCCCCATTGTGGTCGGAATGAAACCGGAAGCATTACCCAAAGCCTTAAAAAATAATTCCCTACTGTTGCCCAGTGCTACTATTTTAGAAAACAGTAATTTCTTGCAACCCCTTTCTAAAACTTCCCTAGAACAGTATCAGAAATTGTGGGAAAAAATCAGAAGGGAAACCAGAGTAACTTAAACTATACTCGCCTAGAAACCGGGTTTTTTATTATTATTTATTACCTCGGTACGGGCGAAGCATTCGGAAGACAATTTATTGGTTTTTCTCCTAGATGACTACCCGAATGCTTCGCCCCTACAACTGATAACTGATAGTGGGGAGGGGTGATGAACAACAAAATTGATATTTTAATTCTTTCTAATGGCCCTGGAGAATTAACAACCTGGGTGCGTCCGGTGGTGAAAGCATTAAGAAAACAATTTGATCAACAAACATCAGATATCAGAATTTCGTTAATCTTATCGCCTTGTCCGAATGCAACGGGAAAGGAAGTTAAAATTGCCCGTTCTTATCCTGAAATTGATCGGGTACAAGGGGCTGAATATTTTTGGGATTTTTTATTATTTGGAAAAACCGCAGAAGATTGGGACTGGTATGAAAAAGGATGCGTTTTATTCTTAGGAGGCGATCAATTTTTTACCGTCGTTGCGGCTAAACGGTTAGGTTATAAAAGCGTGATTTATGCAGAATGGGAGGCGCGTTGGTGGCGATATATTGATGCGTTTGGGATTATGAAACCGGAAATTTTAAACAATATTCCTCAGAAATATCATCATAAATTTAAAGTGGTTGGGGATTTAATGGCAGATGTAGCGATTGATCCAGAAATTATTAATCATCAAGAGATAACCCAACAGCCCATCATCGGTTTATTACCGGGTTCTAAAGCCGCTAAATTATCTCAAGGTGTCCCCTTAACCTTAGCCATTGCTCAATATTTACACCACAAACGCCCCGATATTCAATTTATTATTCCAGTCGCACCCACTTTAGAATTAGAAACCTTAGCGCGTTTTGCGAATCCTGAATATAATCCAATGATTAAAAAATTTGGAGATGTTTCAGGAACCCTTCAGTTAGGAAATTCTCCTTATTTAGAAACAAACGACAAGGTTAAAATTCAACTTTATCCTCAATTTCCAGCTTATCATTTATTAGTGAATTGTCGATTATGTTTAACCACTGTTGGGGCAAATACCGCAGAATTAGGCGCGTTAACAGTTCCGATGATTGTGTTATTACCGACTCAAGAATTAGATGCGATGCGTTCTTGGGATGGAATCCCCGGTATTTTAGCAAATTTACCGGGAGTGGGTTCAATGTTTGCTAAAGTGATTAATCAATTCGTATTAAAACAGGGGAAATTATTTGCTTGGCCGAATATTTGGGCAAAATCAGAAATTGTACCGGAGTTAGTCGGGGAATTAAAACCCGAAGAAATTGGGGATTTGGTGTTAGAGTATTTAGATCATCCTGAAAAATTGGAAGCAATGCGCGATCGCTTGCGACAAGTCAGAGGAACATCAGGCGCCACTGAAACCCTAGTTAAAATGATTGCAGAACAATTGTAGGATAACCTTTGCCCATCTTTTTAAATTAAAACTATAGCAATCTTCAGTTTTTAAGCATTCTAATCCCATGACAAAAGCTCTTTCGCTATTCCTCTTTTTGATATCTGGTCTATGTGAAATTGGAGGAGGTTACTTAATTTGGCTCTGGATACGTGAAAGCAAGAGTATTTGGATCGCCTTTGGCGGAGGGCTTCTGCTAACCACCTATGGATTTGTCGCGACGCTACAACCCACAAGCTTTGGTCGAGCTTATGCAGCTTATGGGGGAATTTTCGTGATTCTCTCGATGTTGTGGGGATGGAGAATCGATCAGACGATACCGGATCGTTTGGATTGGATAGGAGCCGCAGTTGTGTTGGTGGGTGTTTTGGTAATGATGTATGCGCCTAGAACTTGAATCTTGTTAGATCTTCTTTTGCCCATCGCAGAAGACACAAAGCCAAATCTTGGCGGGAAGCCATCGCCTCTAGGAAGAAGAATCAGGACTGACCATAAACGTTAATACCTGATCCCCAATCCCTTTTAACTTATGGGGTTCTTGAATTAAAATTTCCTGGGGACGAATATAAGCCGCCACCTCCTGGGAGACTAAAATACTATTGGGATGGGCAACTTCCTGTAAACGGGACGCCATATTCACCGCCGGGCCAATCGCCGTGTAGTCCGAGCGCTCTTTAGAACCAAACATTCCCACCACTGCGGTTCCTTGATGAATTCCACAGCGAAACCGCACAGGCTCAACCCCATTTTCTCCAACAATCCCCTGTTTTCGCCAACGTTGATTTAACTCTTCCAAAGCCTGTAACATTTGCCGCGCCGACGTCACCGCCCGTTTCACCTGTTCTTCGGGGGGTAACTCTTCCGGTGCGCCATATAACGCCATCACCGCATCCCCGATAAACTTATCTACTGTTCCGCCATTGGCAAACACTACCCGGGTCATCTCCGCTAAATACTCATTTAAAACCTCCGCAATTCCCTTAGATTCCAACTGATTCGACATTCGAGTAAAGCCGACAATATCACTAAACAAAATCGTAATTAATCGCGGTTCAGGACTGAGATCCAACGCTAAATCACCAGCCGCCGCTTTTTTGACCATGGTTTCCGGTAAAAATCGCGCTAATACGGACTCTGTTAAATACCGATTTAACTCTTCAACTCGTCGCTCATTTTCTTTTAAAGCTTGTAAATTTCTCACTTCCGCCAACAATTCCCGATCATTAAACGGTTTAGACACATAAGCATCCGCCCCCCGTTCCACCCCTTCTAAACGGGTATCTTCATCGGCCTTAGCCGTTAATAAAATCATCGGTGTTCCCTTCAATTGGGGATTTTCCCGCACCATTTTAATTAAATCCAACCCCGACACCAAAGGCATCATTAAATCCGTAATAATCACCTCTGGACGAAACCGTTCTGCCATTTCATAGCCTTCTGCACCATTTCGAGCCACCCGCACCGAATACCCCGACTGACGGAGAATTTTTGATACATAACGCCTCAAATCCGGGTTATCATCCACCACTAAGACTAAATTGTTGTTGGTATCCGTTTCTGAAGACGCTGAGAACTCCTCTGGTTCCGCCTCGTGGCTGTCTGTATCCGCATCTTGAACTTCAATATCCACATCGGCAAATTCTACTGTGGCGCGGCTGGAGTTAAATTCTGCTGGAACTTCTAACAATTGCTCGGTGGGTAAATGGGCCGTTCCTTTTTGTAACCAAACGGTGAAGGTTGTCCCTTGACCATAAACCGACTCGACAGAAATTTGACCTTTGTGGAGTTCCACCAATTCTTTCACTAAAGCCAATCCTAACCCACTGCCTTCATAGGAGCGATTGGTTGAACCTTCCGCTTGGCGAAATCGTTCAAATAAATAGGGAATTTGTTCGGGTTTGATGCCAATTCCCGTATCCTTAACTTGCAAACGGCAATGATCGCCAATCGGTTCGACCTGAACGGTAATTGTCCCCCCCATTGGGGTAAATTTCATGGCATTGGAGAGTAAATTATAAAGAACTTTATCAAACCGTTCTAAATCTAAATATAAGGGCGGGCAATATTTTAAATGGGTGCTCAATCGAATTCCTTTTTTATCACAATAAGGTTTAAAGGATTCAACCGTGCGATCGCAAAACCGCACTAAATCACAAGGACGGAAACTCGGCTGCATTCGTCCCGCATCAAACCGTTGTAAATCCAACAATTGATTGACTAAACGTAACAACCGCCGGGAATTTCTCAGGGCAATATGAGCTTGTTCTAAGGGTAAATCTTGGTGTTGATTCACCGACGTTTCTAACGGCCCAATCATTAACGTTAGGGGCGTTCTAAACTCGTGGGAAATATTCTGAAAAAACTCAGTTTTTAATCGATCCGCTTCTAATAATCGTTCCGCTTGTTGTCGCGTTTTTTGATAAAGTCGGGCTTGTTGCACCGCTAAAGCGGCTTGTACCGCCACCACTTGCACTAAATTAATTTCCGACTCTTGCCACTTGCGAGTCATGTTATTTTGGCGCAGGGAAATACTGCCAATAATTTGATCATCAGAAATTAACGGGACGACCATTAACGCTTTTGACGCAGAACGCAGGGGAACTTCCGTCAAGTTAGATTCAGGACGAAGACTTAAATCATTAATGACAACGGGTTGCTTGGTGAATAGCACTTGTTGTAATACCGGATTGCCGCGAATCGGAACTAAAGACTGAGGTAAAACCTGCATATCCAGTTGCAGGTTCGGGGGTTGGGGGGTGTTAGTGGGTTCAATAATCGCGGAGGGTAATCCCTCCTCAGACCATTCTTCACTGACGACAGATTCCTCGTTTGCCGCGTCATACAGCCCCACACATTGCACATATTCATCATCTTTTGTCCACAGGGACAAGGCGCACCCATCCACGTGCAAGGCTTTTCCTAACTGTTGAGTAATGGCGGCGAAAATCGTCCGGGGATCAAGGCTAGAACGAATTGCAGAGGTAATGGTATTCACTAACGCTTCCCGTTTCGCCGATTCTCTAACTTGTTCATAGGTTCGGGCTTGGGACAACGCCAAGGCGGCTTGATCCGCAACGGTAATCACCAGTTGCACTTCATGACCCTGCCACAAACGAGGCTCAAAGCTATGATGTAACGCTAAAACCGCCATTAAGTCCAGTTTGTAGTATAGGGGGACGATTAAACTGGAGCGAATCTGAGCTTGGTGATACGCTTGTTGTCGCTGGTATAACTCTTCTGATTGTCCAATGATCCGTTCATCGGTTTCGGCATCTTGGATCACTTCTACATCGCTGGTTTCCCAAACGAGATGGGGTAAGAGTTCCGCAGAAAGATGATTGGGAGTAGGGGGAGTAGGGGGAGCGGAGGGAGCGGAGGAAGCGGAGGGAGACAATAGTTCTTCTGCCTTCTGCCTTCTGCTTTCTGCCTCCTGCCTTCTGCTTTCTGCCTCCTGCCTTCTGCCTTCTGCCTCCTGCCTTCTGCCTTCTGTCTCCTTGCCGTTTTTATGGTAAATAAACCATTCATCTTGCAGTTGTCCGTCTTGGAAGGGTCTGAGTAAACAATAATTGACTTCAAACATCTGTCCGACGGTTTCTACAACCCGTTGTAACATTTCCCGATAGTTTGGGGCAGAACGGATAGTATTAGTAACGGCGTAGAGGAGGGATTCTTGTTGAAGGGCGCGACGTAGTTCTTCGGTGCGAGATTTGAGAACGCTGTGGGTTTCTAAGGCTTGTTTGACGATGACTTTAAGTTCGTCAGGATTCCAAGGTTTGGTAACGTATTTAAAGACTTTACCGGAGTTAATGGCTTCGACTAAATCTTCAACGTCGGTATAACCCGTGAGGATAATCCGAATAATATCGGGATATTGGACGGCGGTTAAACTGAGGAATTCCGTCCCGCTCATTTGGGGCATTCGTTGATCGGAAATGATCACGGCAACATTCGGTTCCGACGCCAGAATATTGAGTCCCTCTGGGCCCCCGTCCGCTCGCAATACACGATACTCCCGATGAAAGGTGCGATACAGCAGGTCTAGGTTATCGGGTTCATCATCAACAACTAAGATTGTCGGCTTAGATTTTTTTGGGGAATTCATGCACCGATCTCCTGCTGCAAGGACTTGTTGATCTGGATCATCAAGGGTTTGGGGATATCAGGTTAGTTTAGGCGGAAAATACACGATTCGTCTTCGTAGAAAACAGCTTAATCGGAGACCCGAATAGTAGAGCATCTCTACGTCAATCATAACTGGCAGAAATTCCTGTTATAACTTGAAACAGACTTAATCTTGTGAACTTGCGATCTTATTACCTCTTTCATGCCAAAAATCCAGATCATTGATGCCTTTGCTTCGCGTTTGTTGTAAAGTCCTTATTTAATCATTTTCCGTGACAGAGCATTCAGTTCTAGGTTAAACGCAAGTTAGAACTATGATGGGATAGTGTTGATGCACAAGATCTATTGTAGCTTGACACCCCCTGCAATTAACATGGTGTTCTGAGGTTGAATCCTGATCTTGCTGGAGTTGTACTGATTTCGCACACTCTTAAATTGTGAATCCTTTGTCCTCATCCTTAACGCCTGACTCCTCTTTTCTCGTTGGCTATGCTGTTAATGGTTCTCAGCTACAAATCCGGTCAGCGAAACTGACCGATGTTTCAGCTTTGGCAGATGTTTTGGCGGAAAGTTTCCATTCTCGTGAGGGGATGTTGGGTTGGGTTTATCCAATTTTGCGGTTAGGAATTTATGAAGATTTACGGACTCGTTTGACCCATACAGCAGAACGCTATCTGTGTTTAGTCGCGGTGGTGTTTGATCCGGTCAGTGCCAAAGAACAGGTGGTGGGAACGGTGGAAATGGGATTGCGATCGCGATATCCTTGGCAATTATCAGTAACCACAAGATATCCTTATCTGTCTAATTTAGCGGTTCAGTCTCAATTTCGCCGCTTAGGTTTAGCCCGACATCTCCTGACCCAATGTGAACAAAAAGCGAAACTTTGGGGATTTTCTAGTGTTTATCTTCATGTATTAGAAAATAATCGTCCCGCCCGAAGTCTTTATTACAAATTAGGATATCGTTTACAAGAAATTGATCCCAGTTGGGACTCAATTCTATTTAGACAACCCCGTCGTTTATTTTTAAGAAAACGCCTAATACAGTAATCAGTATTACTGATTACTGATTACTGATTACTGATTACTGATTACTGATTCCGGTTGGCAATTCTTAGGATTTGACACGCTAAAATGGCGGCTCCAAATCCATTATCAATATTAACCACACCCACACCAGCCGCACAGGAATTTAACATGGTTAATAGAGGGGCTAACCCGTTAAAACTAGCGCCATAACCGACACTGGTAGGAACCGCAATCACAGGACAATCGGCTAAACCTGCTACCACACTTGGTAACGCCCCTTCCATTCCCGCTACCACAATTAACACATCCGCATCCGCAATTAAATGCCAATTACTTAATAAACGGTGAATTCCAGCAACCCCAACATCCCACAACCGTTGCACTGAAAAACCGCATAAGGTTGCCGTCACAGCCGCTTCTTCAGCAACGGGTAAATCAGCCGTTCCAGCCGTGAGAATTGTAATTTTACTGTTGGAAGGGGTTGAAGGAATTTCAGGGGGATGAACGGCACAAATTCGCGCGGCTGGATAGTAATTTAAGTCCCAAATTCTGGCTTTTAATTGGTGATAAACTTCCGGTTCAATTCTTGTTGCCATCACCACCGGATTTTGCTCTCGCATTACATTGATAATTTTAATAATTTGTTCGGGGGTTTTTCCAGGCCCCCAAATCACTTCAGGAAACCCGGTTCTTAGTTTCCGATGATGATCAATTCGAGCAAAATCACCCACCGTTTCATAATTCAGATATTTAATTTTTTCTAACGCATCATTCGGTTGAATTTGCCCTCTAGCTACCGCTTCCAGCAAATCTTTTAAAGCTTCAGGAGTCATGAGTTTTCAATAATAAACAAAAATAATTAATCACCAGTAGGGGCGGGGTTCTCCCGCCCAAACCAAGTCACCCGTCTGTAGTTCTTAATTCAGATCCTTACGTGCTACGCACAGGCTCCGCCTACGCTCCGCTCAGGACGCTACGCGATTCTTAATTCTTAATTCTTAATTCCTACTTCCTATTCTGCTATTTTTAATTCATACAAATTCCAGAACCCTCCGCCTAATGGGGTATATTGAATTCCTTCAATGCGATCGCGAATCGCCTCAAAAGCAAGCGGATTCACCATATAGAGAAACGGAATTTCTTCAGCAATAATTTGTTGGGCTTGTCCATAGAGTTCTTTGCGTTTTTTTGTGTCATATTCTTGAGACGCTTTCACAAATAAATCATCAATTTCTTTCTCCCATTCTGACACTTTCCAACCTTCAATCGGCGGTTCTCCCGGTTGGGGGCCTTGATTAAAGCTGTGTAATCGTCCTTTGACTGACCAGATATTATAACCTCCATGAGGTTCCACGCCACCCCCAGTAAACGCGCCTAAATAAGCATCCCAATTTCGGGAAATTGATAAGCGTTCAACGTAAGTATTAAAACTTAGAAATAGTAAATCCGTTTGAATTCCTAATTTCGCTAAATCTTGGTTAATTTGGGTTGCCATTTGTTCCCGAATTTTTTTACCCGCCGCTACTAAAATCGTGAACCGGACAGGATTACCATCACGATCAACTAATTGATTTTTATTATTATACTGAAATCCCGCTTCTAAAAGCATTTTTTTTGCTTTTTCAGGATCGTATTGATAGGTTTTTAATCCTTCTTTAGGCGACAAATAAAAGGGACTTTGGACGGGGATGGGAGAGTCTTGCAGTTCTCCTAATCCTAAAAATAAGTTGTTTTTCATCACGTCTCGATTAATAGCATAATAAATCGCTTGACGAAAGGCTTTATTATTAAACCATTTGGATTTAACGGGATCAACAAACGGTTTCCCTTGGGCATTTTTTCCTTGATTTAAGTTAAATGCCATAAAAACAGTTCCGGTATCTGGCCCTGAACTATAAATGGTATATTTGCCTCGGTCTTCATTGGGTTTAAGCAGGGGATACGCTTCTGGTTGAATGGTTAAAGTATCTAAAGAACCGGAACGAAAATCTAATAATTGGGTATCGGTACTTTCAATAATTTGCCACACCACTTGCTCAATATAAGGTTGAGCATTTCCTTGATTATCTTGCCGCCAAAAATAGGGGTTTCTTTCTAAAATAATCCGTTGATAAGGGGTATAACTTTTGATGCGATACATCCCATTTCCGACAATTTGATCAGGCGGCGTATTCACTCCCCAAGCTGTTAAAAATTTCGGGTTTCCTTCTGCATCGGTTTGGGTAATCGTATCTTTTAAAATATGAGCAGGTAAAATATTCAATCCGGCAACATATCGAAGAAATGGGGCAAAAGGTTCTGTTACGGAAAATTCCACCCGGCGATTATCCAGTTTTTTAACAGTTGGAAATGTACGGCTTTTACCCACTCGGAGAATATCTTTAAAACTGGTGGGAATTTTATCGTTTAAATAAATATCATTATAGGTAAAAATAATATCGTCAACGGTTAACGGTTGACCATCCGACCACTTTAATCCCTCTTTTAAAGTAATAATAACTTTCTGTCCATTGGGGGAAATTTCCCAGGCTTCTGCTAAACCCGATTTAGGGATCAGTTCCCCTGTCACCGGATCTTCTTGAATCAGGGATTCATAAATATAACCGAATACATTATAAGCAGATTGATTCATGGGCGGGTTAAAGGTTGCAGGGCCAGAAGCCGTGGGAACCACCAACCGCGAGGGAATTTGCGACTGAACCGAACTACAAGCAGTCAGCACCAGTGCGAACAAAATCACCCAGATTATTTTTAACTTAAAATTTTTAACGGAAATCACAGCATTAACTGAAATAAAATAACTGCTCTTCATTATAAAACAAATGTAGGATGGGCTCTGCCCATCAACAAGCTATCTATCTGATTGATAAGCTTTAAAAAGATTAGTTTGGATAGGCATAGCCCACCCAAACGCAATATTTTAATTCATTTTTTCTAACAAAGCGACGGCATAAGCAGCAATTCCTTCTTCTCGACCAACAGGGCCTAATTTTTCATTGGTTGTTGCTTTGACTCCCACTTGCTCTGGGTCTAATTTTAAGGCCGTGGCTAGGCGATCGCGCATCGCGTTAATATGGGGTTTTAATTTCGGACGTTCAGCCACAACAACCGAGTCAATATTTCCCACTTTCCAGCCTCGTTCTAACAGTAATTGATTCACTTGTTGTAATAACAAAATGCTATCAGCACCCGCCCACTTTTCATCCGTTGGCGGGAAATAATGCCCAATATCCCCTAAACTTAATGCTCCTAACATCGCATCCATAATCGCATGAGTTAAAACATCCGCATCACTATGTCCTAATAATCCTAATTCATGGTCAATTTTCACCCCTCCTAAGATTAACGCTCGTCCGGTTACAAGTTTATGAATATCGTATCCATTGCCGATTCTGATGTTCATGTTTTTCCTTTTTAAATGATGGGTTAAGAAGCTCTAGAAAGATGACTATGATTGTTCAGTTAGAAAGCGGTCAAAATTGGGAATTGTTACCCAGGTTCCGGTATTATTAGATTCATGGGTTAAATCCATTAACAGTTGAGAATAAACCCCTTCTTTTAAAGACGGTTCTAAGGATTTTCCTTGTTCAATACTTGTCACCCAGTTATCAACAACTCGAAGAAAAGCAGAAATCCGACCATCGGGATAAATGCGCGGAAATTCTAATTGTTCAGGAATTGAAATTTCGGTTAACGCGCCGCCTTTTTTACTGCCCCATAACCGAAATCCATGCACATAATCTTGTTGATTATCACTGCCTAAAATTAATGTCCCTTCACTACCATAAACTTCAACCCAATGTCCTCGTCCTTGATAAGTTGCTGAACTTAAACAAATTTGACAGGGAGTGCCGTCTTCTAATTCTAAAACTAAGGTACAAATATCATCAGCATCAACGGGTTTTAATTGTCCTCCCGCTTCGGGATCAGGACGCATGGGAACTGATACATTGAGTTGTCCGCAAAGGCGTTTTACAGAGCCAAATAACCAGCGAATATAATCAAAACTATGGGAACCAATGGCGCCTAATGCACCGCCTCCTTTGTCTTTTTGAGCATACCAATTCCAAGGGCGATTTTCATCGGCACGACTGGAAACTAACCAATCAATTTTGATTAATCGTTTTTGACCGACATAATTCTCTTTTAATAGTTCAGCAAAATGTTGCCATGCGGGAATAAACCTAAATTCAAAATCTAAGCAGGTAATTGAATCTTTTTCCTGTGCTAAATTATATAGTTCTCTAGCTTCTTGAACGGTTAGGGTTGTGGGTTTTTCTAATAATAAATGTTTACCTGCATGAAGGGCTTTTTTTGCCATGTCAAAATGGAGAAAAGGAGGCGTTGAAATTGAAACTCCTTGTACATCGGGTAAAGCTAATAGGTCATCAAGGTTGTTTAAAGCGTGGGGAATATTATGCTTGGATGCGATCGCTTTTGCTTTATCTAAATCTCGATTATAAACGGCTAAAACTTCAGTTTTCGGGTGTTCTGCAAAGGCAGGAATATGAACTTTACTCCCAAATCCTGTGCCAATGACAGCAATTCCAATTTTATGATCGTTTGTCATTAGTTCTCCTTGATTTAATTTAGATGAGTTGGGAAATGATGGGCGCAGCCCATCCTACTTGATTCTTAATTCTAGCCATTCCATTACAGTTTGACCTAAAGAAACTTGCTCAAGTAAATCAATTTCCCTAACCCCGGTGGGACTGGTGACATTAACT
>JBMDYE010000506.1:0-42796 GCA_048595135.1 Planktothrix sp.
TGGCATAGAATTTTGAACTTGTTGTAAATAATTTTGAGCAACTTGTTGATTTTGAGTATCCCCTTGAGTCGCAAATAAATCAGCCGATTGAGCAAAATCGTCTAAGGCTTGTTCTGTATTTCCTAACTGATATTGAACCACACCTCGATCTAAATAAACCGCAGCATATTCGGGATTTAAACTTAACGCTTGATCATAATCTGCGATCGCTTGTTGCTGATTACCCAGTTTAAAATATTCATCCGCACGATAGTAATACGCTTGAGCATTGTTTGGATCAATTTTCAACGCAGTATCAAAATTAGCGATCGCCGACTGATGGCTATTGAGTTCAGAATAAACAACTCCTCGATTTAGATAAGATGAAACTAAAAACCGATTATAAATCAAAGCTTGATTTAATAATTTTAAAGCAGATTGATAATCTTTAGATCTGATTTTTTGACTCGCTAAATTATTCAATTCGACTGCTTTCTGATCTAAATCAAATTGACGACTAACAAAAGCATAATTCCCTTGGTAACTTTTAATTTTTTGTTGAGCTTCTGGAAATAAAGCACTCTGCGGCGGAATCTGTTTCAGCAAATTAATTGCTTGTTGCCATTTTTGTTTAGCATCATACCAAACCTGCGTGGGATGGGGAGGGTTCTGCACGATAATAGAAGCGTCCATTGCGATTTTTTTAGCGTGATCCAAATGATCTAACGCTTGCTGTTCAGGTTGAAGTTTCTGATTAACTTTAGTCAGTTGGGTTCGTAAACGTTTAAGTTCTTCTGAGTCTCCATCCCCTGGTAATTTAGGTACAGCTTCTAAACGAGCGATCGCTTCTTCTATTTCAATTTTAGTCGTTTGTAAGCGATTCAAATCATCACTGTTAGTCAATCCTTCAAATTGATTAATTTCAGACTGGGCTTCTGCTAACGCCTGCTGTTGTAAATATTTAATCCAAACCACAGATCCCGCCGAACCCAAAGCAGTTAACAGGAACAAACTGAACAGTAAATTACGTCTTGCCATAGAACAAGCCAATTAAAATATAGACTCAGATTAAGTCTATATTTAATTTTAATTTTTAGCTTTCTAAAAAAATAAATTTTTCAAAAATCTATAGGTTTATTAAAATTTCTTAATTTGGATTTTGTTTTGATCAATAAACTTTAAAACTATTAATAACAACTCCTCAGTTAACTCGGTTTGGGGATTGGCTGCTTTTAACCTAAATTTAAACTTTGAGAAATTGTCCATCTGGTCGGTGAAAGCCAGAATCAAAGGCAAAACCCCTTCCTCACAAGAGATTTACAGGTTTTATGACAGAAACCCATCTTTAGGTAGATTAAAAGAACTTAAACATTAAGTTAAAGTTCAGTTTGAAGAACACTTGATCTTAAACCCACCAGATTCAATTCCCTACAATTGCATCATTCATGAACGTTTCTACCATTAACCTTTCTACTGCCTATCTATTCTTCCACCGAAAGGAGACTTTAGCGTGACTAATTTAAGAAAAATTATTCCCAGTCAATCTTTTTCAACAACAAAAAGCGATCGCGACAAAGCTAATCTAAGACAAATTATTACTAATCAATCTTTAGTCAATTTGCTAAAGTTTAATGTACCCTTTTTGATTTTACTATTGATTACCGGATCACAACAAGCTGTTCCTGTTCAAGTGTTAACGAGGGATATTTTCGCCACGACAAAAGTACCTGTGTACACGGGATTCCTGTCTAATATCGGCATCTTCACTTGGTGTATCAGTTTTGCCGTTTGTATTTTTACATTTTTTCTGATTAAACCAACCAATAGTCAGGATAGAAAGATCAAAACTTTTATTGGATTATCGGGATTAATTTCATTGTGGATGATGATTGATGATTTCTTCATGCTGCATGAAGAAGTGCTTCCGAATGTTATGGGGATTTCAGAAAAGCTGATTATAATAGCCCAGTTGAGTTGGGTTGCTTTTCACTTAATTTACTTTAGGAAAGTGATTTTAAAATCTACACCATTTCAACTTTTAGGCATCGCTTTACTATTATTCGCCTGTTCTTTAGGAGTGGATGTGTTACCTATAGAAGTAACTTACTCTGGAAAGCGAAGTAATTTAATTTTTCTTTTAGAAGATGGAAGTAAGTTAATTGCAATTGCAACTTGGTGTTTTTATTTTTGTAGGGTTTGTTCTCAGCAAATTACCCGCTTTCAAAAATACGCTCATCTTCAGTAAAATTTCTCTTCATGATCGGGTACATACTAAAATAGCCAAACACCAACTTTAGGTTCTATTCTATCATTCGAGAACAAAAATAGAGCAGTTTGCCATTGAGTCAGGTATACCTGAACATCCGGTTTCTTTAAGAAGCCGGTTTTTTTCATCTCTACTCTAATTTAAGCTAAACTATCAAACTGTCATATTTTACTTGACACCCCTCCAATCCCATCAATCAGCTTGTATCCAAACCCACAGAGTTGTATAATTGACACCCAGTTCAAACCCAATACAGCATTAACTCTGCTGTTAAACATAACTCACTATTTCTTTGATTCGCACCCAAATGATTAAAAGACGTCAATTTATTCCCCTATTTTTATCGGGTCTAACCTTTAGTTTAGTGATTGCTTGTAGCACCTCTCAACCTTCGGCAACGAACACAACGACTAATCCAAATCCAGCCAATTCATCTCCAACAAATTCTAATGGAATTCCGATTGGAATTGCTGTTGCTCAAACCAGTAACGTTGCATTATTAGGACAGGAACAAGTCATTGGTTCAAAAATTGCCGAACAATATTTTAATCAACAAGGTGGCATCAATGGAACCCCGATTAAATTAGTGTTTCAAGACACGGGAGGCGATGAACAAGGAACCATTAATGCCTATAATACTTTAATTACTCAAAATCAAGTGGTTGGCATTGTCGGCCCCACTTTATCGCAACAAGCCTTTGCCGCTAACCCGATTGCAGAACGGGCAAAAGTTCCCGTTTTAGGCCCTTCAAATACCGCTAAAGGGATTCCACAAATTGGAGATTATATTGCACGGGTTTCGGCGCCTGTGGCGGTGGTCGCCCCTAACGCTGTTCAAGCGGCTTTAAAACTAAATCCTAATCTTAAAAAAGTCGCCGTTTTCTTTGCTCAAAATGATGCTTTTAGTAAATCGGAAACTGAAACCTTCCAACAAACCGTTAAAGATTTAAACTTGGATTTAGTCACCGTTCAAAAGTTCCAAACTACCGATACAGATTTTCAAACTCAAGCTACGGCTGCGATTAATTTAAGTCCTGATTTAATAATTATTTCCGGTTTAGCCGCAGATGGGGGAAATTTAATTAAACAATTACGACAACTCGGTTATCAAGGCTTAATTATCGGGGGAAATGGTTTAAATACATCCAATGTTTTCCCCGTTTGCCAAAAACAATGTGATGGTGTGATTATTGCTCAAGCTTATAGTCCTGAAATTGATAATCCAATTAATAAATCGTTCCGAGATGCTTATTTAGCAGAAAAGAAAACAGAACCACCTCAATTTAGCGCTCAAGCGTTTGCTGGAGTTCAAGTGTTTGTGGAAGCATTAAAAGCTGTTGATCAAAAAAATAAAATTAGTAGCTTATCGTTAGAACAGTTACGAGAGCAGTTAAATCAACAAATTTTAGCCGGAAAATATAACACAGTTTTAGGCAATATTGCCTTTACTCCCGAAGGAGAAATCATTCAAGAGCAGTTCTATGTCGCGCAAATTAAAATGGATGAAACGGGTCAAAATGGCAAGTTTACCTATTTAAAATAAGGAAAAAAACTTTAGGGAGGAGAAACCGGGTTTCTCAAAGAAACCCGGTTTCTGAAGCCAACATTGTATTGAATTGTTTTTATCATTATGGACTTTGGTTTATTTCTACAATCTTTCCTAAATGGGTTATCGATTGGGAGTGTTTACGCGATTTTTGCCCTCGGTTATACCTTGGTATTTTCAATTTTAGGCGTGATTAACTTTGCTCACGGTGCTATTTTTACCTTGGGTGCTTATTTTACCTATTTGTTATCAGGAGGGGGCTTTGGATTTAATGGGTTATTAGCCAATGCAAAATTACCGTTTCAACTCCCGTTTTTCTTGGCTTTAATTTTAGGCAGTATTCTCGCTGGATTAGCATCTATTTTATTAGAACGAATTGCCTTTAAACCCTTACGAGTGAGAAAAGCAGATCCCTTATTAACCCTGGTTTCTAGTTTAGGATCTGCGGTGGTCATTGTCAACTTAATTCAATATTTAGTCGGGGCTGAAATTTATACCTTTCCTGATACGATTTATGGCAATATTCCCAGTGCGATTAATTTTGGAACCGCCACTAGACCGATTATGATTAGAACGGTACAAGTGATTATTTTTGCTGTTTGTGCGTTGATGGTCGCCTTACTGACTTATTTAGTCAACGGTACAAAAATCGGGAAAGCCTTACAAGCGGTGGCGGAAGATGAAACCACCGCGAGTTTATTGGGCATTAACCCCGAACAATTCATTATTTTGACGTTTTTTATTAGTGGTATTTTAGCGGGGTTAGCGGGTACATTAGTGGGGTCTAGTGTCAGTATTGCAGGGCCTTATTTTGGGATTAGTTTTGGCTTAAAAGGATTAGGCGTGATTGTTTTAGGAGGGTTAGGGAGTATTCCAGGGGCGGTGATTGGAGGGTTATTATTAGGAATTGCAGAAGCGTTTGTGCCTCCTGATTATTCAGGATATCGAGATGCGATCGCCTTTGCAATCTTATTAATGATGCTATTAGTTCGTCCCCAAGGATTACTCGGACGCAAACGCATTCAAAAGGTATAAAAATCCATGACTAATTTTTTCAATACCTACGGTTTTTTAATCGTCTCCATGTTATTTGGAGCGGTTCTAGGATTATCGGTTTATTTACCGTTAATGGCGGGTCAACTGTCCTTAGCAACCCCAGGATTCTATGCGTTAGGAGGATATATTGCGGCGATTCTTTCTACCCAAGTTTTTAAATTTACAGGAACAATATTCCCCCTTCCCTTCCTATTTTTAGAAATGTTAATTGCAGGAATTGTCTCTGCAATTTTAGCAGTGGCTTTAGGAATTCCCGTCTTACGATTACGGGGGATTTATTTAGCGATCGCAACGATTGCTTTTGTGGAAATTTTACGGGTTTTAGCGTTAAATTTAGAGATAACCGGAGGCGCCGTTGGCATTTTTGCCATCCCTCAACCCTTTGGTTCTACGATTGAATATTTATGGGTTGCGATTCCCTTATTAATCTTAAGTATGCTATTCGTTTATCGCTTAGAAAAAATAAAAGCGGGACGAGCGTTTAGTGCAATTCGCGAAGATGAATTAGCCGCCAACTCAATGGGAATTAACCCAACTTCCTATAAAGTTTTAGCCTTTACATTAGGAGCCGTTTTAGCTGGGATTGTGGGAGCAGTTAGCGCCCATTTTCTCAATACTTGGAATGCTCGTCAAGGCACCTTTGATAGTAGTATTATTTATTTAGCATTTGTTTTAATTGGCGGTTCCCGAACCTTTTGGGGGCCTGTTTTAGGGGGGATTATTCTCACCGCTTTACCGGAAGTTTTACGCGGAATGGGAGGAATATCAGGTTTGCCGCTTTGGTTATCCCAATTTTTACGGGATGGTCGTTTAATTATCTTTGGGGTCTTGCTGGTTTTAGGCAGTATTTTCTATCCCCAAGGGTTAATTACACCGGAGTTAGTTAAAAAATTGGCAAGTCAAAATCCTCTCCCAAAAAAGCCGAGAAAAAAAGAACATTTCATTAATCATTAAGCAATGAATTCTGTTAGTTTACCCCGACTTTTAGACGTGCAAACCTTAACCCGCAATTTTGGGGGGTTAGTCGCCGTTGATCATGTTTCCTTTACCGTTCAAGAGCATGAAATTTTTGGGTTAATTGGGCCGAATGGGGCGGGAAAAACCACCCTTTTTAACTTAATTACCGGGTTAATTCCGCCTTCGGAAGGACAATTAATTTATCAAAATCAACCGATTAATGCTTTAAAACCTTATCAAATTGCATCAATAGGAATTGCTAGAACCTTTCAAAATTTAAGGTTATTTGGGAGCCTTTCGGCGTTAGAAAATGTGGCGATCGCTCGTCATCTCCACAATAAAACTAACTTATTCTCAGGAATTCTCGGATTACCAAAAGCTCATCAAATTGAACAAGCCAACTATGAGAAAGCCAGGGAATTATTAGGGTTATTTGGATTAGCGGATCAAGCGGATCAAAAAGCCTGTAACTTTGCCTATGGCGATCAAAGACGGTTAGAAATTGCTCGTGCTTTAGCCTTAGAACCGAAGTTACTTTTATTAGATGAACCGGCGGCGGGAATGAATCCCAGTGAGAAAAAAGAACTGAGTGAATTAATTCGCCAAATTCGAGATCAATTTAACTTAACAATTATTTTAATCGAACATCATGTGCCTTTGGTGATGGGATTGTGCGATCGCATTGCGGTCTTAGATTTTGGGAAATTAATTGCTTTAGGAGAACCGGAAATTGTTAGAAACGATCCGGCGGTGATCGAAGCTTATTTAGGAGATGAATAAATGATGTTAGAATTAATCAATATTTCTGTTAATTATGGGGCAATTCAAGCATTAAAAGATATTAACTTAATTGTTAATGAAGGAGAAATTGTTACCTTAATTGGAGCGAATGGAGCCGGAAAAAGTACCACATTAAGAACGATTTCTCGCTTGATAAATCCCCGACAAGGAAAACTGATTTATCAAGGAAAAGACATTACCCAAACTCGTCCTGATCAAGTGGTAAAATTGGGTATTGCTCAAAGTCCAGAAGGGCGAAAAATCTTAGCGCAACAAACCGTATTAACCAATTTAGAATTAGGTGCTTATACTCGCAGCGATCGCTTAGGCATTAAAACCGATATTGAAAAACAATTTATCACCTTTCCGCGTTTGGGAGAACGGCGAAATCAATTTGCAGGAACCTTAAGCGGAGGTGAACAACAAATGTTAGCGATCGCCCGTGCGGTTATGAGTCGTCCTAAGCTATTATTATTAGATGAACCCAGTTTAGGGTTAGCCCCGCAAATTGTCCGAGAAATTTTTAGCGTAATTCGTCAATTAAATGAATCCGGTGTTACGATTTTATTAGTCGAACAAAATGCCCATTTAGCCTTAGAAATTGCCCATCGAGGTTATGTTTTAGAAGCAGGTTGTTTAACCCTAACCGGAAAAGCTTCTGAGTTATTAACCGATGAACGAGTTAAACAAGCTTATCTAGGCTAACTCTCAACTTATTTGATCGTTGCTAGGTTCAAGCTCGCAATGCTATATTGCAGGCTCCGCCTGCTGTTAAAAGAAGGCAGAGCCTCCATAATTCATTCCCAGGTCGAACCAGGGAACGAGGGAAAACAGGTTACTTTAAACAAATATTATATAAACTTTATGCCTCGTTCTAAAAAACTAAACGGTTGTCAAATCATGGTGCGTCGCACTTTTTTATTGTTATTAGGAATTATCCTATTTAGAATTTTAAAAAGCTTTTTTTCTGTTGCCGAAAACCGAGAACGCACCCAACAATTTATCACCCAATTATTACAACACTATTTCCCCGAACAATTTCCAAAACCGACGGTTTCAGTTCCTCCCCCACCTCAACCCACCCCCATTACCTCTAAACCCACTATTTTAGAGAAACCGCTACCCGTTAGCACTCCTAAACCTGCACCCACTCCCACAACTTCCCCAATAATTACACCACAACTCAAAGGCGTTAAACCTGTCGAAGTGGTTCAAAAAACAATATTAGGAATTCCTTTTTATCAAACGATTATTAATTTAACTGATCCTGAAAATATGATTACGATTGGATTAGCGAATAATGCACCCGAAGCCAATACCCTTCAAAAAAGCTATGGTGATGAAGCCTTTATCAATTTTGTAGAACGCTATCGAGCCGCAGTCATTGCTAATGGGACATTTTTTGGTAAAGATGCTCAAAAAAATGTGATGGGAAATATGGTGGGAGGGGGTCAATTTTTAAAATATAGCCGTTGGGAAAACTTCGGAACAACATTAGGATTAAAAGCCGGAAATCGCCCCGAAATGATCACCGCTAGAGCAGAGGGAAAACCAAAATGGGATCAACATTGGTTTTCTTTAACCTGTGGCCCCCGACTGATGAAACAAGGTAAAATTTGGTTAGCACCCAAAACCGAAGGATTTAAAGATCCCCATGTTTTAGATCGGGGATACCGCACAGCAATAGGGTTTACTGAAGATGGAACCGAACTATTTTTAGTGTCATTTTTAGCGAGTTTAACGTTACAACAAGAAGCGGAAGCGATGAAAGCAATCGGCTGTTATGAAGCAATGAATTTAGATGGGGGTGCATCAGAAGGGTTAGCATATCAAGGCAATATTTATATTAATCCAGGGCGAAATTTAACGAATGTGATTGTGATTTATGATCGCAATAATCCTGCTCCTCCCCCCTTAAAAACAGCCTGGAAACAATTCCAAAATGGTAAACGCCCCCTCATCCCCAATGCTTAAAATTAATGCTCAAATAAAGATTAATAACACTGCATAAATAACCGCACCCATAGCAAACGCCCAAAATCGACTTTGACGTTCTTCCGGTAGTTCCTCCTTGAGAACATTCAGAACAATACCACCCGCTAGAAACGAAAACAGTAAAGCGATCGCAGCTTGGTGAATTTTAGTTCCGTAACCAATAACCCATCCTAAAATAATTGCCGCCGCCAAAATCCAACGACCCAAACGATCATAAATCTGTTTATGATTTTCCCGTAAGCCATTGTCATTAACCACAAAATGTAACGCCATTGCAAAGGAAAAGAATAATAAACTGGGAATACCAGCTTCTTCTCGATGCAGCATTAAATAGCCGATCAGAGCGTTATAAAGAGCAAATGAGCCGATATGTAGCCAAAAAATCTCAATTTCTGTAATATCCCCATGTCCGGCTTTTTGATTGCGCTGACGGGATAAAATAGCGGTTCGTTCTAACCCATAAAAGGTAGCCAGACCCACCAGCGCCAATAGGTAAACATGGTGTTCCAGAAAACCCAGGGCTCCTGCGGCAAACTCTTCAATAGTTTCCTGAGCTTTACCGAGGTCAGGGAGGATATGAACAAACACATAAGCAACAGAAACACCGCTTCCAATAGAAAGCCAAATGCTGCGAGGCGTTTCCTCCAGAAAGCGTAGTTTACCTGAGAACAGATGTACCACAGCTAAACTAACAGCTAGAATCGCAGAAAGCAAGACAACACTTGAACTGAGTCCCGATGGTTCTGTAACAGCCATAATATTTCTCCCCATGATCTTGAGTTTGTTGATCGCAAAACTTTAGGTTCGCCTTCAACAAATTCAAGATACTATATTGAATGGGATTAAAGCTTATTCAGCTTATTTTTTATCGAAGTTCCACTCAGGATTTCCAAGGTTTACACAACAGCAGGAAAAGCTAAATCTTCAGGTAGTATGTCCAAGGAAAAGCCACTCGGTACGGTGGGTATTGCTGTTGATTTAGTGGAGAAGAGATTGGGTAAAGCTGAATTCGGGCTACGTTCCAGTTTAACTGAGACGGAATCTAATACTCCCGCTAATCCCAAAGTTGACGCATTATTGAGAATTGAATTGCTCAAATTGGTGGAAATATTTTCGTAGAAATCGTTAGGATTCGGATAATTCGTTAAGAAATCATCAACAAACTCAGTCAGGGGAATAATATTAGCAAAGGATTGTGTATTATTAACATAATCCAAACTCACCAACACATCGGCAACGGTTCCTCCCTGAACCGGGATAACGACATCTTCAAGTTCAATTTTTACAATTTGATCCGTATTTCCGGTTGCTGTTTGAGTGGTTTGGCTAATAAAAGGATAAGGTAAAGTTGCCAGGGGTTCACGACGAAGTTCAACGGATAGGCTATCATAGGTTCCACTCAGTCCCAACGCTTGAGCATTGTTACGAATTGCATTTGTTAAATTCTGACTGACATTTTCATAGAAATCATTAGGATTCGGATAGTTACTGAGAAAATCTTTAACAAAGTTGTTAACGGGGACAATATTCGGGGCGTTTTGTAAACCATTAACTTGATCAATGTTAAGTACAACATCGCTGACAATTCCCCCTTGAACCGGGATCAGTAAATCCTCAATTTCAACCCGAACTTTTTGGTCTGCAACGCCTGAAGAAAGACGGGTTGAGGTCGTGACAAAAGGATTCGGTAAAGCGGAATTAGGGCTACGTTCCAGGTCAACGGAGACGAAATCTAACACCCCGGCTAATCCCAAAGTTGACGCATTATTGAGAATTGAGTTGGTCAAATTGGTGGAAATATTTTCGTAGAAATCGCTAGGATTCGGATAATTCGTGAGGAAATTATCAACAAACTGACTGATGGGAATCATATTAGCAAAGGAGTCTGTATTATTAACATAATCCAAACTCACATTCACATCTGCAACGGTTCCCCCCTGAACCGGGATAACGACATTTGGAAGTTCAATTTTGACAATTTGATCCGTATTTCCGGTTGCTGTTTGAATGGTTTGGCTGATAAAAGGATAAGGTAAAGTTGCCAGGGGTTCCCGACTTAATTCGACTAAAAAACCATCATAGGTTCCGGTCAGCCCCAAAGCTTGAGCATTGTTACGAATTGCATTTGTTAAATTCTGACTAACATTTTCATAGAAATCATTAGGACTGGGATAATTGCTGAGAAAGTTTTTAATAAAGTTAATTGTAGGGACAATGTTTGGGGAGTTTTGTAAATTGTTAACCTGATTAATGCTGAATACAACATCACTGACAATTCCCCCTTGAACGGGGACAAGTAGATCTTCGATTTGGACTTTGACAGTTTGATCAAATATAGTCATACAACCACCCTGGATGAATTTTGGGTCAAATTAAAACTGAGCCTAATATACTACCTCCATCTAATTTATACAACTGTTGAGTATGAATTAATTTAAAGGCCAAACTACCCTTCTAAGCAGCGTTACCGATGGTTCTGTAACCTTTGTAACATTTCCCCATGATCTTGAGTTTGTTGATAGCAAAACTTTAGGTTCGCCACCAACAAACTCAAGATCCAATCATGACGCAGCAGCACCCCTCGATCTTTCTGAGAAGACGTATGGGTGGCAATTGCAGCCAGTGCCTCTGACATTCAAATTCTCACCGCCACATCGGGTTTGCTATACTGTCGAATTTGGTTAAAGGCATCATCGATTAACCTCGCAAAGGTCACAGGGTCAGCAATCACCCGTAGGTTTTTATCGTCCTTGACTTGTCTGATCACATGGGACACTTGAATCGAGGTGGAAGCATGATGAATAAAGTAAATTAATACACCGATATAATCGCTGGATTATTTTTTGCTGGATTCGCAATTATTTATCTCTTGCAATTAACTGGATTCGTTGGTTCTGGGAGTGGCAGCTAAATCAACAGGAAAGTATCCCAACGATGATTCAATTCCAGTTCATCTCAAGCATTAACCTCAATCAGGTCTATAATTTTATCAAATTGAAATTCATCAACTAAACAAGTTAAAGCATCTGCTAAGGGTTGATTTTCATCAGGAATTTGTTGAATTAAATTTAAAATTCCCGTATCGGTACATTGACAAGCAAATTCATGTAATTTTTCCACCCATTGGGGGGGCATTTTCTCTAAATATTGTTTCAGATCTTGCGACTGTAAATTCTCTTGGTGTTTGGGTTTCATCAATTCAAGATTTTTGAATTCTTGGTAAATGTATTGAACCCCTAAATGTTGTTTAATTTTTTCTAAAAGTTCCTCTCGTTGGAAGGGTTTTCTAATAAAGTCATCACATCCTGCTAATAAAACCATTGCTCGATCTTCTTCAAACGCATTCGCAGTTAGAGCAATAATTGCTGTTTTCTGACCTTGCAAGTCTAGCTTAATTTGCTGGGTAGCTTCTAACCCATTCATCACCGACATCCGCATATCCATAATAATTAAATGGGGTTGCCAATAGTGCCACAAGTCAATGGCTTGTAATCCGTTTTCTGCTTCTTTCACTTCAAAACCAACGTGAGTTAAAATTTCCGATAAAAGCAAACGGCTTTCGGAAATATCATCAACAACTAAAATTTTATAGTGGGGTTGTTCTGGGACTAAACCAATAATTTGTCGCTGAAAGACAAAGGATTCAACTTTTTCGGCTTCCACCGCTTGCACTAAAATATTAAAGGTAAAAGTTGTTCCCTGATTCACAACACTTTTAACGCGAATCTCTCCTCCCATTAATTGAATAAATTTCTGACTAATGGCTAACCCTAATCCGGTTCCCTGTTGACATTTTCGTCCGGTTTCCGTTTGTTTGAAAGCACTAAATAATTGATAAATTTCTTCCGGCGCAATCCCAGGGCCCGTATCTTCAACTTCAAAAATAATTGGAAACTGAGAAGTTCCTTGTTGATCATCTGCTTTCACTCTTAAAATCACCTGTCCTGCTTCCGTAAATTTAAGGGCATTTCCTAAAATATTCAATAAAACTTGACGTAATTTTCCTTCATCTGTTTGCACAAAATCAGGCAGATTGGGATCAAGATCAACAATTAAGGTTAACCCTTTTTCGGAGGCTTTAATTTCCAGAATTTTTTTGAGATTAATAATTAGGGAAATCAAGTTAAAATCCGTGACATTTAAACACACTCGCCCCGCTTCGATTTTAGACATTTCTAAAATATCGTTAATTAATTCTAAAAGATGATTTCCCGCTCGGTTAATAATTTCTACATTGCGTTGGTGTTTGGCGGGGAGAGATAAGTCATGATTCATGAGTTGAGCAAACCCTAAAATGGCATTGAGGGGCGTTCGTAATTCATGGCTCATATTGGCAAGAAATTCACTTTTAGCCCGGTTGGCAACTTCAGCTTCTTGAACGGCTTTTTGCAACGCTTCCTCGGCTTTTTTCCGTTCAATAATTTCGGCTTTTGCTTGTTCAAATAAGGTGGATTGTTGAACCGCGATCGCTAATTGAATAGTAATTTGTCGAATCGATTCAATTTCTGAAGAGTTCCACTGTCTGGGTTCTCGGCACTGGTGAGCAATTAATAATCCCCATAAGGTTGAATCTTTAAAGATCGGAATTAATAGTTTAGCTTTAACTTTTAACTGGGTTAAGAAATTTCCTAAAGAAGAAGATAATTTCAAAACATCAATTTCTTCGATCACCAGAATTTGTTCCTGATTTTCCTGTTGCTGAAGTTCAGGCAGAAAAGCATCTTCTGGAATAACTTGATCGAAAATTGTCGGCCATCCAGGTTCTAGAGATTCTGTAATAATACTGTGAGTTTGATTGGGTAAAATTGGATAAATTAAAACCCGTTCAACAGACAAGAACCGTCGCACTTCTTCAACGGCTGTTCTCAAAATTTCTTCTAAATTGAGAGAAGAGCGAATTCGCTCTTGAATCGCATTCACCAGTCTTTCTCGCTTGAGTTGCTGTTGCAGAGCAATTTCCGCTTTCTTGCGTTCAAACAATGCGCCTTGCTGTTCGCTGATATCTTTATGGGTTCCTGCCATTCTTAACGGTTGACCGTCAGAATCCCGATCAAAAATCTTGCCATGAGCCAATATCCATCGCCATTCTCCAGATTTAGCCCGCATCCGAAATTCAATTTTATAAACGCTCGTTTCACCGTTCAAGCAAGCGGTTAATGCGTTGACTACCTTCGGTAAATCCTTGGGATGAGCCAGTTTCTCCCAAGCGTGGTAATGATTGTCTAATTCATCTTCTTGATAACCGAGCATTTTCTTCCATTGTGGCGAAAGATAAACATCTCCTGTTTTAACATTCCAATCCCACATTCCGAGTTCACTTCCTTCCACCGCTAATTGTAAGCGCTGTTCACTCAAAAGTAAGGCTTGTTGAGCTTTTTTATGTTCGGTAATATTGGTGGCTGTTCCTGTAATTCCGATAATATTTCCCGCTTCATTTTTGACAGGTTGGGCATTTAAGAGTAAATCAATAATTTGATGATCTTTTGACAAATGTTGAGTTTCATACTGAGAAATGGAAACGCCAAATTTGAGTTTATGAAATACTCCTAAATCTTTAACACTTTGTTCAGGTGGCTGAAATTCTGTAAACTTTCGCCCGATCATTTCTGCGGGGGAGTACCCATAAATTTTCTCAGCCGCCGAGTTAATAAATGTATAGCGACCTTCGAGATCAACTGACCAAATTAAGTCTTGAGAAAATTCAACTAAAGCTCGATATTTTTCCTCACTTTGTTTGAGGGCGAGTTCAATTCGTTGTCGTTCCTGAATCTCTGTTTGCAGTCTTAAATTTTGTTGGGTTAAGGCTTGAGAAAGCTTTAAAATTTTAAGCTGGTTTTCAATTCGAGCGACCACTTCTTCTAATTCAAAGGGTTTGGTAATGTAGTCAACCCCACCGACAGAAAAAGCTTTTAATTTATCAAAAACTTCTCCTTTTGCACTAATAAAAATAATCGGAATGTGACGGGTGATTTCAGCCGCTTTTAATTGAGAACAAACTTCATACCCATCGGCGTTGGGCATCATAATATCTAATAAAATTAGATCGGGGGGATCTTCTAAGGCGGATTTAATGGCAAAGTTTCCGTCCCGTGCTAGTCTAACATTATAGCCTTGTTCACTTAAAAAAGTATTTAATAACCGCAAATTATTGGGGGTATCATCAACCACTAAGATATTCGCAATTTGTTCTGATTTAAAATGAGTCATTGTTAAATTGATTTTTGTAACTTGGATGCTTGAATAAAATCCCAGATTGTAGCATGATTAAACTCATCTACAAACCGTTTTAATGCCTCTGCTAAAGGGCGATCGCAGAGGGTAATTTCTGTTAAAGCCTGAGCAATCAAATTCGAGTTGAGACGGATCACTGCCTGCTCTAAACGGTCTATTAAATCTAGGGGTAAAGCAGCGAGTCCGGTCACAATCTGATCCTCATTATTTTGAGGAATTTCAAGCTCTTGATCTCGATAGCGCAGGCTCATGGGTTGCGTTTCCAGATCAACAGGTTCTAAGGTTTTACAAGGAATATAAAAGTAAAAAATAGTTCCTTTTTCTACTTGACTTTTTACCTTCAATTCCCCACCCATCAAGTGTACAAAATGGCGACTAATCGGTAATCCTAATCCGGTTCCCCCTTGAATTTTTTGTCCGTTTCGGGTTTGCATAAACGGTTGAAAAACGCTTTCTAATTCATCAGGATTAATCCCACAACCGCTATCCTCTACTTCAAAATATAGCCTCATCTGATTCCCGTCTGGCTTCGGTTTCACTCGCACAATGACAGAACCGAATGCTGTAAATTTTAAGGCATTACTGAGTAAGTTAATCAGGACTTGACGTAACTTGATTTGATCACACAGCACAAGGGTTGGAACATTAGGACTCACCTCCAAACCCAAATATAATTTTTTTTCCTTCGCTTTAAAGTAAAACATATCTCTTACATTATCGATAAAGGCGATGAGGTTAAAAGATGTTTCATTGAGGGTTGTACATCCGGCTTCAATTTTAGCCATATCTAACACATCGTTAATTAAGGCTAACAGATGCTCCCCACTGCGGTGAATGATCTGAAGTTGTTCTTGTTGTTCTGGTGTTAAAATTGAGGTTGTTAGCATCAGTTCAGTAAAGCCGAGAATGGCATTCAGAGGCGATCGCAATTCGTGACTCATATTTGCCAAAAAGGTACTTTTAGACTCGGCGGCGGCTTCTGCTTTTTGTTTGGCTTGTGCTAATTCAGCCGTTCGTTCCTCAACTTTTGTTTGTAAAGTTCTATTATACTCTGCCAAATTGAAATACAGTCTAGCATTTTCAATTGCAATTGCTGCTTGAGCCGATAAGATTTTTAAAATTTCTAAGCGATCGCAGGTAAAGGCACCCGTCACTAAATTATTTTCCAGATAAACAATACTGGTTAATTTACCTTGATTAATTAAAGGAAGGCAGAGAATCGATTGAGATTGTCGGGTTTTTAGATAGGGATCATTCATAAAATTTACTTCCCGGTTCACATCATGAATGACGACCGTTTCACGGGTACGAACCACATAGTTAATAATCGGATTTCCGTCTAAATCACTATTTTCAATCGGGATAGATTGTAATAAATTAATTTCTTCAGAACTAGCGGAACCTTTCGCCTCTATAAATAATTCTCCCTCCGTCTGTAACAGTAAATACCCCACTTGCGCTCCGGCATTTTCAATCAAAACTTTCATCAAGATGCTGAGTAATTTATCCAAAACAATTTCTCCTGAAATCGCTTGAGAGGCTTTGATAACCGTCGCTAAATCTAAGGCTTCAATGGCTTGGCTTCCCGTATGAACTTGAGCGGTTTGATCAGAACTATAATGAATGGGTTTACTAACCCAGGAATGAGAAATTAACTGAGGATAATTTTCTTCTAACTGTTCAACCTTAGCTTTGGCTCCCCAACGGGTATACAGATAGTAAGCTTCTTTCAAATAAGTTTGAGCAATTTTTAATCGACCCCGACTCAGATAAAATTTAGCCGCTAATTCATAGGCTAAGGCTTCTTCTTGAATAAATTCGTTTTCTGCGGCACAGGCGATCGCTTGTTCATAAAACTCTTCGGATTCAAAAAAATTACCTAAAATTCTTGCTTTTTCAGCCTCCACAAGGTAAAATTTATTCAGATAATTCATCGGGGCATAATGCGCCCATTTTTTCATTTTTTCTTGGTTGCGATTCACCCGATTCATGACATCAGAAGTTGAACCCTCAGTTAATAAGCTTAAATGCACTAAAGAATCATATAAATAAAAGATGGGAATCACCACCATCCCCAATACCCCATCTAAATACTGTTCTGCTAAAATTGCATTTTCAGCCGCTTGAGCATAGTCTTCAAACAGATAACATAAAATGAGTTTGTTCAAATAAAATAAATGAATTTGCACCCGATCATTTCCCGCAATCGCCCGGGGTAACGCTTGTTCTTCGTTGTAAACTTGACCCATTAATTGGGTTGGATTTTCTGATCGACCCAGCAAATTCTGAACCGCTTGCCAAAAAATCGCAATCCAATTAAATGCGGTTTCTTGTCTGAGTTGATAGATGGCTTGACCGTAAGTGGCAATTTCCTGTTCTAGGGTTGGCAATTCACCCCCAACTAAATAAGGACTCGCACAAATCCAAAACCCACAATAACTTAAAAATTCAAATTCTCCGGTTTCTAATCCACTATAATACCCCTCAAGTACAATGGGTAAAATTTCCCGACAATGCTCTTTCCAAGAAAGAATATGACCGGCAAACGCATCACAGACTTTTGCCTTAACTTTTTGAGCATTTAATTGTTTGACTAAATGATAAGCGAGGGTTCCAAATTGATAACCTGCTTCAAGATCTTCAACGACGCCACAAAGAATTGCACCATAACAAGCGTAACTCATGGCTGACTCGGCTGTGTTGCCATATTGAATTGATAAATTGACTCCCGATGTGGCAACTAGCAAGAACAATTTCGGATCAGCAATATAGGTAGAAGCCGTAATACTCGATAGAATATACATAGCGGCTAAAGGTTTCGCTTCCGTCATCGAGGGGAGATTTAGTAAGGATTCAATGTCCCGTTTTTCTAAGAGTAAAGCCGTCTTTTGTAATCCTTTTTGAATATCTGAGGCTGTGGGTTTTTCCGGTAAGCAAATTCCTAATAGATTTAAGGCTTCTAATCCAATTTTAATCGCTGCTTTTAGATTGGTTTGGGATACGGCGGCTTGAATTTTGGCATCATACACTTTCACCGTATCTACGACGTTTTGAGCAGAAGTTAAAACGATTTGTGCAAATTGTTCCATTTCCTCAAAGCAACGGTTGAGATAAGCGGTTTCTGCGGCTTCTTGATACAATGCTAAGGTTAAGTGATATTCCGTTTTCCAACTATTTTCTGTTAACAGGTTCAACCCCCTATTAAAATATTCCGATGCGGCTTGATAAGCGGTTGCTGCTTTGGCTTTTTGACCTGCCATTAAATTCAGTTTTGCCATATTAATTTTTTCAGCTTGGCTGAAGTCAATCGATGCTAAGTTTTGTGTTTGTTTAGCCCCTAAATTGAGATGATCAACGATTTTAAAAATTTCTTCTGATAGTGCTTCTGGGGGGGTATTCTGGATGAGAAGACGACCAATTTTTAAATGAATTGCTTGTTTTTGAGCTTGATCAATTAACGTGTATGCCGCTTGTTGTACTCGGTCATGGAGAAATCGATAATCCTGCATTAACAGTTGAGAATCTAACTCGGACATAGATAAAATTAATCCTGATTGTAATGCGATCGCTAAATCTTGATAAACTTCTGAAGGCGATTTTTCACAAATAATTGCCAGGGTATTTAAGTCAAAACAAGCACCCGCACAAGCTCCAAACTGTAAAACTTGCTGAGTAGATTTGGGTAATTTTTTTAGATTTTCTATCATTAATTCTACCACATTATCCGTAATCTTCTGAGCTTCAATTTGAGCAATTTCCCATTGCCAAACTTGCCGTTCAAAATTAAACCTTAACAATTTTTCAGCGTGCAGTGTTTTGAGAAATTCATTCACAAAAAAAGGATTTCCTTCTGTTTTTTTTACCACCAGTTCGGCTAGGGGTTGGATTAAGGAGCTATGATGATATAATGTATCTGCAATCAGTTGACGAACAGATTCTAAAGCTAAGGGAATTAAGTTAATAAAATTAATTTTAACTCCTTGTTTTTTCAGGTTTTCAACCATTATCATTAAGGGATGAATCCCATTGACTTCGTTATCTCGGTAAGCCCCTATTAAAAATAAATACTGAATCGTCCCCTCGGTTAAGATTCGTTCAATTAACTTAAGACTTGCTACATCTGCCCATTGTAAATCATCTAAAAAAATCACTAAGGGATGCTCTTTTGAGCAAAAAACTTGAATAAATTTCTGAAATACCAGATTAAAGCGATTTTGAGATTCTTGTAATCGTAATTCAGGAATAGGAGGCTGTTGACCAACAATTAATTCGACTTCGGGAATCACATCAATAATCACTTGACCATTTATCCCCAAAGCCGTTAATAATTTTTCTCGCCATTGTTGCAGTTGCGCTTCGGTTTCACTTAAAATTTGCTGTACTAATTTCTTAAAGGCAATGACAACGGCATAATAAGGAATATTACGTTGCAATTGGTCAAATTTACCACAAATAAAATACCCCTGCTTGGCGGTAATTGGTTTATAAATTTCCTGAACTAAGGATGTTTTCCCAATGCCAGAATAACCCGCCACCAGGGTCATTTCAATTCTAGATTTTTGAGTTTTAGTTTTCCCTTGAAAAGGATTTTTTAGGGTTTCTCCGTTCACTCTTTCAAAGGCTTCTAGTAACGCTTGAACTTCCATTTCTCGCCCATACAGTTTTTGCGGAATCTGAAACCGATCAGAAATATCTTGAATACCTAGACAAAAATTTTTAATTTTTCCCTGAATTTTTAATTGCTGCAAACATTTTTCTAAATCCGCTTTAATCCCAAAGGTACTTTGATAACGATCTTCTGCGGTTTTTGCCATTAATTTGATGACAAGACTAGACAGAATCAACGGAATTTTTGGATTAATTTGATGGGGCGGAATCGGTTGTTTAGCAATGTGACAATGCACTAATTCTAACGGATCAGAACTGTCAAAAGGTAACTGTCCGGTTAACAATTCATAAAAGGTGACACCCAACGAATAAAAATCGGTGCGATAATCTAAAGAACGATTCATCCGTCCCGTTTGTTCGGGGGAAATATACGCTAACGTCCCTTCCAACAAATTAGGATTTTTTAAGGTGGGATTTTCACGGCTGAATCGGGTGGAAATGCCAAAATCAATAATTTTTAAGGCTTGAGTTTCGAGATTCAGTAAAATATTAGAAGGGTTAATATCTTTATGAATGACTCCTGCTGCATGAATTTTATCTAAAATTTCTGTAATTTTAATCGCCCGTTTCAAAAATTCTTCTAAGGCAAAAATTGACCCATCTTGATCAATTAAACCCTTTGCCATTAATTCTTTTAAAGAGGAAGCCCCAAAATCCTCAAGAACCATCATCAACGTTCTTTGAAAAGGTTCTAAACGGTAGGCTTTAATCACCCCGTCTAACTTGAGATTTTGCGTAATTTGATATTCCTGTTTATACCGAGTCAGTTCGGAAGGTTTAGGATAATCTTCTTTTAAAATTTTGAGAATAACGGGTTGATCATTTTCGGGACAAATTCCTCGATAAACGAGAGAATTAGCACTTTCATAAACGGGGGAAAGAAATCGGTACTTAGGACTGGGATTCAGCATTTGCTGTTAGGGAAACGGTGATGAAATTTCGGATATCAGGATCAGCTTATCAAAGGATGATAAGTAGAGTTCAGATAATTTTAACAAATTTAACTAAGACTCGCCAATATGACTTTTAATCTAAAACAAAATTAATAGATTAAAAAAAAATGCGCTCGCCTAGACCCCCCGTAGAGACGCGCCATGGCGCGTCTCTACACAATGCTGATGCGTAGCCAGCATTTAGCAATTAATGAATTAACTCAATTGCCCGTTTCGTTAACGCTTCTGCGGTAATGCCATTAAATGCCATTAATTCCCCAGCGCTGGCGGTGGTTTCGCCCCGTTTCCAAGCAAAAGTATCTCGCTTAGAATTGCTGCGTAACAAAATCGGTTCTAACATCAAACTCGATCCGCCTGTCACTCCAATTAACGCATCGCCACCAAACAGTTTTTCAAAAATTTCATCGCTGACAAAATTGTTATCCGGTTCTGAACAAGTCTCGGATAAAACATCATGGGGACGATACAAGCGACGAGGATTGACCACAGAAACAATTCGCACCCCAATGCCTTCGGTTTCTAAAAATGCCGCCGCTTCAAACACGGGAATTAACGTCATGTCGCCAATGACCGCAAACACAACGGTTTTATCCCCTGGCACTTCCTGTAACACCACACCGCCATCGCTTAAGGCTTGACGGCTTTGTTCAAAGGTGGTGCGGATGGGTAACGGAGACTTACTGGCGGTGATAATAATGCCTTTATTTTTCGTGGTTAATGCCCAGTCGTAGCACACTTGAATGCTATTTGCATCCGTGGGGAACAACGGAAACACATTGCCATTCCGCATCATGGCGGCAAAATACGCTTCAATTTCCGGTCGTTGGTGTGTCCAACCGTTGCGTCCTTGTTCTAGCGCCCCTGCGGTAAACAGGGTTACTAAGGACGGGGTAGCACGCCGTAACTCCGCCATTGCTTGGGTAACAGTTTGCAGAATCGGCACTCCATTCACCGCAAAGGATTCATAGGAACACCAAACGCTGCGGGTACCGAGTAAGGATAAACCCACCGCTAACCCCGCACAAGCATCCTCACTTAAGGGTTCATACACTTGACCTTGAGGTTGTTGGAAATACGTTTCATCCGTTGTCGGGTGAATAATTTTCAATCCTTGGTTAATATTGTTAATCCCAGATGCCGCATTTCCATCAGCATTTGTGACTACAAAATGGGGGTCTTTTTTGCCCACATGAACAATTAATGATCCCATTGCCGTTGTTGCCACTTTCGGTTCCCCGCCCACGGCATATTCTTCTAACGGTAATTGACCGAGATCTGCTAAGGGATAATCAAACTCAGTCACAACAGTTTTAGCCGCAGGGCCACCGCCTGAGCGTTCCAGATTTTTACGGACTAATGCCCAAGCTTCAGCAGGTAAAGCCCGTTCTTTTAAAGCGTTGATAATGTGGGGGCTATCTAAGGTATCTCCTGGATAAAGGTTGTGAGATTTCGAGCCGCGAGCGTGAACCCCTGCCCCTTTTAATTGTTTAATAATAAAGACAGTTAATTGACCTCCTAAAGCAGATTTTGCGGCTTTATCCATAGCCACTAAAACGGCTTTTGTAAATTCAATTCGTTTTTCAATGGAGAAGGCGGTACTATCAACATAATCACCGGGTTGATTTTGATCATCAAATTCTTTGGCATCGACCAAAATTACTTCGGAAAAGCCGTTTCCTTTCCAATAAGCAATCATTTCTTCGTTGGTTTTCGTGGAAACCATACTATGATGCTCTTGGCTGTAGCCGTTCCACACTAACACGGGTAAGAAGTTGGTGACTTCAGGATAGGCGGTGTTGAAGTGGATCATGCTACTCATCGGGTAGGGTTCCCCCATCCCTCCGTCCCCTAACGTGAAGGGAAATAACGTATTGCGATGCAGCAACGCCGCCGCCATGGCGAAGTGTTGCCCCTGTCCCAAGGGGCCTGCGGGGTTAAGTAAGCCGGGAATAAAACCGGAGAGGTGTCCTAAGAGTCCATGTTTTTCACGGAAGCGATCGCGCAGTTGTTGAACCGTGAAAATCCCCATATCTTCTAAGGAACGATCCAAAAATACGGCACTATAGAAGCCGGGGGCGTGGTGTCCCACTTCCGTCATAATATTCTTATGACCAAGCATCACTAAGGCGGCGTAAGCTTCCGCTTGGGAGGCAAATCCTCCTGGATGTCCAGAGGCTTTACTGGCGGTGATTTGTACGGTTAAATAGCGTAACGCATCCGCATAAAGTAACGTTTGGTAGGCGGCACTCGGATCGGTGGGATCAGAAATGGAGACACTGCCTTCAGCAATACTCGGTGTTTTTCCGTAGGTTTCAAACTGGGGGAAACTATCGCTAAAATATTGAATTCCTTGACAAAACTCTGGCAGTCTGGACAAAGAGTTCGGCGTTGTTGCTGTCATGTTTTATCCCGTATAGTGGTTCGGACATCTTGAGTTAACATTTATTTTACATTTTGCTGTCCCTGAGAATGATTATATTTTTTAGCTGATGCGATAACCAGCTATAATTGATTCCCCAATCAAGGGAGAAAGGAAAGCGAAATTTTGGGGATTGTTCAACGTTAGAGAAACCATCACAAATTAGGAACAGAAGCGTTAATCAGATTGGATCATGTTCAAGCAAGTGCAACTTTCTCAAGTTTCGTTAACATAGAATCAATCCTAAATCGTTGAGTTAATCTTAATCATTACCGATGAATACAAAACTTCCACCCGGTTTAAAACTCCCCCATCTGATTCAAGAGTTATATTGGATTAGCAATCCAATCCGTTATATGGAAACCTGCGCTAAACAGTATGGTGATATTTTTTCAGCGTTTATTAATGGTCGAGACGAACCGTTGATATTAGTTAGCAACCCGAAAGCACTACAGCAAATTTTAACCGATGATGCCTTTTATGCACCGGGGTTCGCGAATCGGATTTTAGAACCCTTAACAGGACACAATGCCATTACCATGTTAGATGGCGATCGCCATAAACGAGAACGAAAATTATTAATGCCGTCTTTTCATGGCGATCGGATGCGGGATTATGGGCAACTGATCGTTGATATTACTCAACAAATTACGTCAAAGTTACCCCTTAATCAACCCTTTCCTGCCAGAGATATTATGCAGGAAATTTCTTTGTCGGTAATTTTAAAAGCGGTTTTTGGGGTTTATGAAGGAGAACGCTATGATCAGTTAAAAGGTTTTGTAACCGCCATGTTAGAAGTTGGTAGAAATCCGTTCACCTCGGCTCATTTATTCTTTCCGATTTTACAGAAAGATCTCGGACAGTGGAGTCCTTGGGGACATTTTCTCAAACAACGTCAACAATTAGATGAGTTAATTTTTACAGAAATTGAAGAACGGCATCAAAATCCCGATCCTAGCCGCACAGATATTCTCAGCTTAATGATGGCAGCACGGGATGAAGAAGGCAACCCGATGACGGATGAAGAGTTACGAGATGAATTATTAATTTTATTATTTGCAGGTCATGAAACCACAGCAACGGCAATGGCTTGGTCATTATATTGGGTTTATAAACAGCCGGAAGTTTATGACAAATTAATGGCAGAGTTGAATAATTTGCCTGCGGATGCTGATGTAATGACGATTTTTCGTTTACCTTATTTAACAGCAGTTTGCCAAGAAACGTTACGCATTTATCCGGTCGGAATGTTAACCTTTGTTAGAATGACAAAAGAACCGACCGAATTGATGGGTTATCTACTCCCTGAAAAAACAGCCGTTGTTGGATGTATTTATTTAACCCATCACCGAGAAGATTTATATCCTCAAGCGGATCAATTTAAACCGGAACGATTTTTAGACCGTAAGTTTTCTAACTATGAATATCTGCCCTTTGGCGGTGGTGTTCGTTTGTGTTTAGGAATGGCATTAGCGCAATATGAACTGAAGTTAGTGTTAGCAACGTTGCTGCGGAATTATGAATTTAAGTTAGCGGAAAAACAACCTGTTAAACCGGGACGTCGAGGGGTAACGTTATCTCCGGTGGGGGGTGTGAAAATGATGATTACCGGAAAGCGAATGCAGTCGGAAAAATTAGGGGTTGCGGTGGGTGCAGTTTAGGTGAGTTTTGATTAGAGACGCGCCCTCCTGTACAGACGCGCCCTCCCGTACAGACACGCCCTCCCTTACAGACACGCCCTCCCTTACAGACGCGGCATGGCGCGTCTCTACACTATATGGATGTGTAGCAAACAGTTAAAGACTTTATACTAGGATTCTGCATATTTTAGCTAATCTTATCAAATTTATATATCAAACTTGAATATATATTTTTTGTCCAATTCAATTTGTAACTCAAGTTTTAACAACGGTTAAATTTTTTGATAAAATTTTTACCAGTTCCGGGTCATCTAATGTTATTTAAGTATCATAACCAAATGGCAGGACGTTTTTCTTTGCTAGAATAAGGCTAACCATGATCAAAAGTCTCAATGAACTTTTAGGGCTGGCGGAGACTTTAGCAACCTCTAAAGTCGGGAATCCACTCAGTTATATTCAAAAAGTAATTTTAACCGAAGCTCTATTAGAAACGAAAAAAACCTATGAACGAATCGCAGAAGAAAGCAGCTATTCTCCCAGTTATTTAAAGAATAGTGTTGCACCCCATCTTTGGCAAATATTATCAGAGGCTTTGGGAGAAAAGGTCACAAAAGCCAATTGTCGCTGCATTTTAGAACGTTATTTAGAAGAACAAAAGCGCGTTAACCAAAGTTCAGAAATTTCTCTACCTCAATCTAATCCTTTAGAATCACCAGAAGGTCAAGTTCCGCTCAATTCCCGATTTTATATTGAACGACCTCCCGTTGAAGCCTTATGTTATCAAGAAATCCAAAATCAACGCGCTTTACTGCGAATTAAAGCACCCCGTCGCATGGGAAAAACCTCCTTAATGGCACGAATTTTAAATTATGCTCAACAGCAAAATTATAGAACTGTTCGCCTGAGTTTGCATCGCGCCAGTAGTTCGATCTTTACATCTACAGAAAAATTTTTACGTTGGTTTTGTGCGAATATTGCTCACCAATTAGGAATTGAATCTAGACTGAATGAATTTTGGGATGATGAAGTCGGTGCATTAGTTACGGTAACTTGTTATTTCCAAGGTTATTTATTAGAACAAATTGATCAACCTTTAGTTTTGGCTTTAGATGAAATTAATCAATTATTCGATTATCCCAACTTAGCCCGTGATATTCTGTCCTTATTACGGTCTTGGTATGAAGAAACTAGAGACATTAGCAGTTGGCAAAAACTCAGAATTCTGATTGTGTATTCAACAGATGCGTATATTCCCATTGATACGAATAAATCCCCTTTAAATATTGGGTTAGCCGTTGAATTAAAAGCCTTTACCAGTAGCCAAGTTGAAGCGTTAGCAGAACGATATAACATTCAATTATCCTTTTCAGAGTTAACCCAACTCAATCAATTAGTGGGAGGATTTCCGTATTTAGTGAGATTAGCTTTAGATTCTACCATTCGTTACAATATTCCCCTATTGCAACTTTTACAAACCGCCGTTAGTGATCCGGGCATTTATAGCCATCATCTTCATGAATTGTTATGGTATTTACAGAAAAACCCCGATTTAGCCACCGCTTATCAACAAGTCTTAGCAGCAGAACATCCTGTAAAAATTGAACAAGTTCAAGGGTTTAAATTAAAGAGTATGGGTCTGGTTTATTCTGAAGGTAATCAATTCATCGTCAGTTGTGAGTTATATCGGCAATATTTTAAGGAGTATTTTAATATGGTTTAATAGGAGTTGATTAACTTAGAAAGCATTGAGTTTGAATGTCCAATTGAACTTTTGTATGAAGGGGTTAATATGAAATCATGAAATGATACTAAAGATGATTCCTAAACCCCAAGTAGAGACGTTGTATACAACGTCTCTGCACAATACGGATGTCCTAAAACCCGTTAATTTCTCAACTGTACAGGCATGACTAAATAAGTCATTTTCAGCCCGCCTAACGGATTCAAAATAACCGGGCTAGTGGCGGCATTTAACTGAATTTGAATTTCCGAAGTATTAAACACCTTTAATCCTTCTAACAAATACTTCACATTAAACGCTAACTCCTTCGGTTCATCCCCGGAAATTTGAGCAGGTAAAGACTCTAACGCATTGCCCACATCCGCCGCTTCCACTGATAAAGAAATTTGCTGATTAACGCTATCAATCGTACATTTCACAATATCATTTTTTTGAGAAGCTAACACCGCAATGCGTTCTAACGCGCCTACAAACCCCCGGCGATCTAAATTAATTTGATTGAAAAACTTATTCGGAACTAACTGATGATAAGCCGGATAAGCTCCTTCTAATTTACGAGTAATTAACCGTTGACCTGCCAATTCAAAAATCACTTGACTTTCATCAAACCGTAAGGTAACAATCGCCGGAGAATCGTCTTTGTCTCCGCCCCGCATCGCCACCATCCGTTCCACTTCTCGCAATGCTCTAGCGGGAACTGTTACTTCAAATTTATCAATTTCTTCCGCTTCTGATTCTTTTAAATTTTCCGTTTGTACTACCGCTAATCGATGCCCATCCGTTGACGCAAATTCTAACGTATTGTTTTGAACTTTTAGATGAACTCCTGTTAACACTTGTTTGGTTTCATCGGGGCTAGTGGCAAATAAAGTTCCTTTTAATCCTGATATTAATGCTTCGGCGGAAATATGAATGGAATCTCCTCCTTCAATTAACGGAAGTTCAGGATATTCTTCAGCACCCATCCCCCGCACTTGATACCGTCCTGAACTCGAAGTTAATGTGGCAATGGTGTCCATTTCATCTTCTTCAACGGTAATTTCTCCCCCAGGAAGACGGGATACAATATCATTTAATAATTTCGCAGGTAATGTGATTTTTCCCCCTTCTTTAACCGCGGCGGACATACTCGTCCGAATCCCTAAACTTAAATCAAATGCGGTTAAACTTAAGGATTGGTTTTCTTCATCTGCATCCATTAAAATATTTGATAAAATTGGATGATTGGGACGAGATGGAATTGCTCTCGACACCCATGATAAATTAGAACTTAATTTGTCCTGTTCAACCACAAATTGCATTGTCAGCCTCTACGAATAAATGTTTCCATAGGGATTCTCTTCCCTGAGTTTCCGACTAGGATTAGAGAACCAAACCCTTAATTATACCGCACCATCAGCAATAAGTAGAGACGCGCCAATAACCTTCGGTATGGCTTCGCCTGGGCGCGTCTCTACAGGGTGCGTCTCTGCTCAGTTTTTTCTGTCCTGAAAATTCCCCCACTACGACTAACTCCTGATCGCACAACGTTCTTCTTGTGGAAAACCTGTGGAAAACTTCTTAAAAATCCCCCCAGTTCAGGACAGAAATTCCTAGAAATCATCAGTGTTTCATCCCCAAATTGAAGTTATCCACAACCTTGTCCACAACGGATTCCGTTGTTAATCTCCATAACGATTGGTAAAGTTAATCCGATCGCTTAATTGCCTTAACAGTTGGGCTAACTCTTGATTTTGCTGACGAAGTTGGGCGATTTTTTCACAACTATACATCACCGTTGTGTGATCTTTGCCTCCAAACACTTCCCCAATCTTCGGTAAACTTAAATCCGTATGCTGACGCATCAAATACATCGCCACCTGACGGGCTAAACTAATTTCTTTGCGTCGAGAATTCCCTTTTAAATCTTCTATAGACACCTTATAACTATCTGCCACCGCTTGCAAAACCGCTTCAGGAGAAGATTCTGCTAATTTTTCCGTTGAAGTTAAAACAGGGGCAATATTTTCCACCGTTAATGCTAAACCGGAAATAGACAGATAAGCGATCGCCCGAATTAACGCCCCTTCTAATTCCCGAATATTAGACGTATAATTAGAAGCAATATATTCAACCACCGCACGGGGTAAATGTACATTTTCATATTCGGCTTTTTTCTGTAAAATTGCCATCCGAGTTTCTAAATCTGGCGGTTGAATATCTGCTACTAATCCCATTGAAAACCGAGAACAAAGCCGCTCTTGTAAACGGGGAATGTGATCCGGAGGGCGATCGGACGCCAAGACCACCTGTTTTCCGGCTTCATGGAGAGTATTAAAGGTATAAAAAAACTCTTCTTGGGTATATTCTTTTCCTTCAATAAATTGAATATCATCTACTAACAAAACATCCGCCGCTCGATAATGATCTCGAAAACTTTGCATACTATCGCGACGAATGGCGGTAATTAAATCATTCGTAAATTGTTCCGTTGACACATAAAACACCTTAGATCGGGTATCAATTTCTAACCGATAATGACCAATGGCTTGCATTAAATGGGTTTTTCCTAACCCCACACCCCCACACAAAAATAACGGATTAAACTCTCGCCCTGGTGCTTCCGCCACCGCTAACGCCGCCGCATGAGCTAACCGACTATTCGACCCCACCACAAACCGAGAAAACACATATTTGGGGTTTAAATTGGTGGGTTTGGGTCGCGGATCGGATGAATTTTCGGTGACGTTAGCGACCGGAGACGGCCAAACTAACTGTAAATGACTCGAATCCGATGTGGATTCAATGGCATGGGTAGTGATCAAAATTTCCACCGGATGACCGACAATTTCCTGTACCACATCGGCAATTAAATCGCGATAATACTTATTCAGCCAATTACAGGAAAATGGGTTAGGGGTGCGAATCGTTAAACAATGATTTTCCAGCTTGTCCGCCTCAGCGGTTTTGATCCAAGTGTCAAAGGTCGGACGACCTAACTGAACTTGCAGCCGTTCAAGAACTTGATGCCAAAGATCGGTGATGGGAATTGCCACGGCTTTCTTGTAAGGATTGATCCTAACGAAATAGGCTTTTGATTCATTCGTAGCATACCAGTTTAACGAACTTTCCCCTTGATTAAATCAACTTTTATTTAAGATTTCTCAATCTTTCCCCAGACTCTCGAAGAAAAGCGATAATGGTAGAGTAAATAAAAATAAAATTTAGATTAACCCATCGGAGGGCAAGGAAACAAACCTAGACTTGGGAAATTATTCAAAACCTTTACTCATCTTGTTAACCCCTTAAAATCCGGCGATGAAGAGTACATCTGACAAAGCAATTCGCAAGCAACCCTTAGTCTATCTCCTGTTACTGGTCACTGGAGGCGGGGTTGCCTTACTAGGCGATCGCTGGTTAGCCAGCCGCACCGCTTCAACGGCTCAATCCTCTACGCCTCAACCTGTGGTAACAGCGACACCCGATACTCCCTCTAATTTAAACAGTAATAATGCCAATCCCACCAACCCCGCCGCCTGGTTAGGCCAAAAAGCCAACTTAGCGTTGTTAAAACCAGCCGACTCTAATTTTATTGTCCAAGCCGTCAACCAAGTCGGGCCAGCGGTGGTTCGCATTGAAGCATCCCGACAAGCCTCTCGACGAGGCTTTAGTCCCTTTGGCGGGTCTTCCCCTGAAGAATTTTTTGGTTTAGAACCTCCTCGCCGACAACCGGATGGCCCTCTTCAGCAGGGAACGGGTTCTGGTTTTATCCTCACCAATGATGGTCAAATTATGACCAATGCCCATGTGGTTGAAGGCACAGAGCGAGTCCAAGTGATTCTCAAAGATGGACGTCGATTTGATGGGCGAGTCTTAGGGGCTGATTCCATGACCGATGTGGCGGTTATTAAAATCGATGCGAATAATTTACCCAGTGTTCGGATCGGTAATTCGGATTCCTTATCTCCGGGAGAATGGGCGATCGCGATTGGCAATCCATTAGGATTAGATAACTCTGTCACCGTCGGAATTATCAGTGCAACAGGACGTTCCAGCAGTGATGTGGGGGTTCCTGATAAACGAATTGGATTTATTCAAACCGACGCCGCCATTAACCCCGGTAATTCTGGGGGGCCTCTGTTAAATTCTAACGGAGAAGTCATTGGTATGAATACAGCGATTATTAGTGGGGCGCAAGGTTTAGGCTTTGCCATTCCCATTAATAAAGCTCAACAAATTGCTCAACAATTAGCGACCACTGGACGGGCAGAACACGCTTATTTAGGGATAGAAATGGTGACACTCTCCCCCGAACTGCGTCAAGAATTACAAGAAAATCCTGAACTCAATTTTTCCATTACTCAAGATAATGGGGTGTTAATTGTTAATGTGGTTCCCGGTTCTCCTGCTGCTAAAGCTGGCGTTAAACAAGGAGATATTATTCAAAGAATTGACGATAAACCCATTAGTAAATCAGAAACTGTTCAAGAACTGGTTCAAAATAAAACCGTCGGTTCTCTGATGAAAGTTGAGTTAAATCGCCGAGGACAAACCCTAACCTTAGAAGTTCGTCCCGGCAATATGCCTCAACAAATTGAAGGATAGAATTAGGAATTAAGAATTAAGAATCGCGCAGCGTCCTGAGCGGAGCGAAGGATCTGAATTAAGAATTTTTAACTGCCTACTGATAACTGGTGACTGATGACTGATGACTGATGACTGGTGACTGATGACTGATGACTGGGTACAGACGCGCCAGGGCGCGTCTCTACTGAGTGATGACTGGTGACTGATTACTGATGACTGATTACTGATTTATGGCTGAAATCTTAGAAATTATTCAACTGGGTGATCCGAGGTTACGCGATCAGGCTAAACCTATTCAAACGATAACGGATGAGGAAATTCAAACCTTAATTGATCAACTCATTGCGACCGCAACTCAAGCAAATGGGGTGGGAATTGCTGCGCCTCAAGTGGGAAAAAGCGATCGCCTATTTATTGTGGCATCTCGTCCTAGTATTCGTTATCCCAATGCACCCATCATGGAACCGACCGCCATGATTAACCCAAAAATTATTGCCCATTCTTCTGAAATAATCAAAGGTTGGGAAGGCTGTTTAAGTGTACCCGGAATTCGAGGATTAGTCCCTCGGTATCAAACCATTGAAGTCGAATATACCAGCCGAGACGGACATTTATATCGCCAAGAACTGCATGATTTTGTCGCTCGTATTTTTCAACATGAATTGGATCATTTAGACGGAATTGTTTTTATTGATCGAGTTGAAACAACCCATGATTTAATCACAGAAGCCGAATATCAAAAACGGATCACTTCTGAAATTTATCAAAAAAATTAACCTAAAATCCGAAATATAACCTTTAGCCTGTTGTAGTTCTTGATACGATTAAATTGGTAACAACTGGAGTTAACCCGATGAGTATTAATTTAAGTAAAGGCGAACGCATTAACTTATCCAAAGAAGCCCCTGGTCTGAAAAACGTTGGGGTAGGATTAGGATGGGATACCAACGCTACCGATACAGGTGCAGCTTTTGACTTAGATGTGTCTGTGTTTATGTTAGGAAGCAATAGCAAAATTCCCAATGAAAAATATTTCGTATTTTACAACAATTTAAAATCTCCCGATGGTTCCGTTGAATCCTTAGGAGATGACCGCACTGGAGAAGGGGGAGGAGACGATGAAACCATCTATGTAGACTTAACAACAGTGGATTCATCGATTCAAGAAATTGTGTTTGTTACAACGATCTACGAAGCAGAATCAAGACGGCAAAATTTTGGACAAGTTAGAAATTCTTACATCAGATTGTATAACAAAGAAACTGATACAGAAGTCGCCCGTTATGATTTAGAAGAAGATTTTTCCAGAGAAACCGCCTTAGAAATGGGTCGTCTTTATCGGAAAGATGGAGAATGGCGCTTTCAAGCCGTTGGACAAGGTTATAACTCCGGTTTAGAAAGCTTTGTCAACCAATACACTTAAAATTTGTCGTTAGATTCGGAATAGGGACGGGATAAAATACGTCCCTAAAAACAATCATTGGGAGGGATAAAACAATGTCAGTTAATATTAAGAAAGGCGAACGCATCAACTTAACAAAAGAAGCACCTGGACTCAAAAAAGCATCCATTGGCTTAGGTTGGGATGTCAATGCGACCGATACCGGGGCAGCTTTTGACTTAGATGCTTCCGTCTTTATGTTGGCAGGAGATGGGAAAATTCCCGCCGATGAATATTTCGTTTTTTACAATAACTTAAATTCTCCCGATCAATCTGTTAAACATTTGGGTGACAGTCGGACTGGAGAAGGAAGTGGCGATGATGAAACCATTATTATTGACTTATTAAAAATTAATCCCGCCATTCAAGAACTGATTTTTGTTGTCACCATTCACGATGCGGATCAGCGGCGACAAAACTTCGGACAAGTCAGAAATTCCTATATCCGCATTTATGATGATGAAACCCAAACCGAAGTCACAAAATATGATTTAGAAGAAGATTTTTCACGAGAAACTGCGGTAGAATTTGGAAGACTCTATCAAAAAAACGGCGAATGGCGCTTTCAAGCCGTTGGACAAGGTTATAATTCAGGGTTGCAAAGTTTTGTTGATAAATATGTTTAGAAAAAATTACAAAACTTAACAAGGATTTAAACCATGGCGATTAACTTAAAAAAAGGGCAAAGCATTATTCTCGATAAAAATGTTTACGATTTATCGAAATTAATGATGGGTTTAGGATGGGATATTGCTAAAAAAGGACTGTTAGGAGGACTGTTTAGCGGGACAGCCGATTTTGATTTAGATGGATACGCCTTGTTATTAGATGGCAATGGTAAACTCAAAAATTATCAAGAAGATGTTGTTTATTATGGACATTTAGCCACTCGAAATAACACCGCTATTCATTCAGGGGATAACCTCACTGGAGAAGGTGCTGGTGATGATGAACGAATTATTTTGAATCTGAAAACCTTGCCGGACTCTTATCAACGGATTATTTTAGGAGTTAATATTTATCATGCCAAAGACCGAAAACAACATTTTGGCATGGTCAATAACGCTTTTGTTCGGGCGGTTGATGCGAATGGCACAGAAATTGCCCGTTATAGTCTTTCCGGTGAAGCATCTTATGAAGGTCAAATTTCCATGCTATTGGGAGAACTTTATAAAGAACAAGGACAATGGAAATTTAAAGCATTAGGAACACCAATGGACAGAGATTTTAACGGGGTTGTTCGCTTTTTCACCTAAAAAGATTCGTTGTCCAGTGTTAGCCATCGAGTTCGCTAGTTTTTCTAGCGTTCCTAAACAACTAACACCTGACAACGATCCTAAATTAAACGGGATTAATTAAACAGAGTTTTTGTCCACGTTCCTGAATTAACGTTTGCGGTAGGGAACCATCGTTTCGATATTGATATCCCCTAATGCAACGCGAGTAACGGTGTTGACCGCAGGGGCCACTTCCCGTGCCATACCCAGGAAATTCATCGGATCGCCAGCTTGAACTTTTTTCTCTTGAGGGATAAAACGGCGAATTTCGTTTTGCCAAATAATTTGAGGGAAACCAAGCTGGTTGCGATGATAGTCATCATAGCGAGGCGTTTTCAGATTAAAGGGAACTTCCCCTTGATTCCGTTGCAGCAGCACCCGACGGCGTTGGTAAGGAACGGTGTCATATCCGAAGTTATCCAGATATTCGTCACTTTCCAATAGCTCATCAATGAAGCCTTTCGGCCCTTTATTGGCAACCACGATTGACCATGCAATCTTCTCGCGCTCACTGTAAACGTCCCGTCCTAAAATGCGCTGAACACACATTTCCACAAAACGGTAGTTGCTGTTGGTTTGGTAGTTGCGGCGCAGGAAAGGATCGGAAGTCGCTAAACCCCGAATGAAATCCCGCACGTTAATTTGACCAAACTTAAGCTGTGATTCTAAAAACGTTTGGCGGTTGCTTTTCAGCATTTGGTGTTCGCTGTAGATTTGGCGATACGCTGCCCAAATCAAATCATCCCACTCCGTAGGAGAAGGCATATTTTCAGCCGTAAAAATTTTCGGCTGTTCATCACTCGCTACTTCATATCCGGCCACTCGGACATTACGACTGGTCGGGCCATAGTTTAATAAAGGAAGCGCCACCTTAATATCTCCTTAAATCTCGAACGTCAACGTCGTTTGTTATTTTTGTGGTCACTTGGCCACTGCTCCAACGTAAATACGAGGAGCGACATGGTTGGCTATCCTACAGATTAGGGGATTAACGCAACTCCTTCTTATTTTTATGAACAAATGCAATAATCTGTAACATTTCTTCAGTCACCAGTCATCACCTCACCAGTCATCACCTCACCAGTCACCAGTCATCAGTTATCAGTCACCAGTGAAAGAGTTATCAGTTATTAGTTATTAATCCTTCCTTCTGACTTCTGACTCCTGACAGACATACTTCTTTCTTTTAACTGGTGACTGGTGACTGGTGAGGTGATAACTGGTGAGGTGGTGACTGGTGACTGAGAATTGTCCTCTTTAGAAAGGAGACCATTCAAAGGAAAAATAAATTCCCTGTTCCTGTAGGGTGCGATCGCCCGATCCCACTTCAATTAAAGGAATTCCCCAGTCAATTCGGGCGCTGAGGCGATCGCTATATTGCCACCGTAATCCTAATCCCGCCGATAATAACGTTCGGTCTGGTAATTCTAACGCGCCAGAGTGGTTCCACGCATGACCAAAATCGATAAACGGTGTGAGTTGTAATAATCCTTCTCCATTTCGGGTTTTCAACAATGGATAGCGCAACTCCGCCGAAGTAAATATAAAATTATCCCGTAATAAAACATCTTGACGATATCCCCGCACCGTATCTGCACCCCCTAATCCAACTTGTTCTAAGGGAATTAATTCTTTATTCGCAAATTGCAGATCAGAACGCAGCAACAAGACCGTATCTTCGGCTAAAAGTCTGACCCATTGTCCTTGACCTCGCCAAGCTAAATATTGACTATCCGGTTGATCAGAATTTAACGTCGCATCAAATAATCCTAACCCAACACTAAATTGCGATCGCACCCCAAACACCTGTCGAGATCCCCGATTAATATATTCTTGAGAAAATCTTAGAATAGAAAGGCGAGTTTTTCCCTCCTCATCCGCCCCTCTCGATAAGGGAAAACCCACCCCTAAAATTTCCGTATCACTTTCTCGACGGGTAAAGGATAATCCTAATGCCAATTCTTCCGTAGGCGTTTGAATAATCGGTTGGCGATAGCGTAATTCATAGGTACGACTATTGGCAGTAATGTCTAAATCATCAAACGGAGGTTCAGTAATTTCACTGCCAATATAATTAAAATAAAATCCTAATGTTCCATTCCGAGGATTAATCGGAAATGTATATAAGGTATCAACAATATTACTCCCTTGAGTATTACTATAACTAACTTTTAAATTATCTCCCTGTCCCAGTAAATTTGCCTCATTCACTTCTATTCCCCGCTCCCAAGAGCCAATACTCGGAGAACGGCTATTATTCGTAAATAAAGTAACATTAAACGTATCTGCGGTCTTAAACTGCACATTTAATACACTTTCTCCAGGACGAATTCCCGTTGCTAATTCCGCAGAAATTGACTCGATGACCGGATCAAGTTGGAGCAATTGTAATCCTCTTAATAATCGCTCTTGATTAAAGGGTTCTTGAGCCGCTAACCGTACCCGACTTTTAACATAATTTGGGTTTAATCGTCCCTGACCAGTCACATTAATTTCCGTTACTTTTCCTTCTAAAACCCGAATGGTAACAACACCATTCGTTAAGGTTTGAGGGGGAATAAATGCACCCGTTGTCACATATCCTTTGTTAACATAATAGGCGGTTACTTCGGAACGAGCTTGTAATAATTCTGTAAAAGTAATCGGACGATTGATAAAATTTTTCGTAAGTTCTGCTAATTCGTCATCTGTAAACGCAGTATTGCCTTCAAAGTTAAATTGTTCAATAATAAAGGTATTGTCAGAATTAGGAATTTGCTCAGGGTTGATCAGAGGTTGTTCTGTTTGAGGTAGTAATTGTTCCGGGGGGGGTAACGGTTGAGGAAGTTCCAGTTCGGGTTGAGGAGGTTGAGGAGGGACAGGAACAATTGTCGGATTCTCAGGAATTGATTCGGGAATTTGTGCATTAAGGCGATCGCCTATTCCAAGCATTACTAAGCTAATTTTAAGCGATAAAACCAAAAGTCCTATCCAGGGTTTTGACACCCAGACAAATTGAGACTTAGAACTTCTGATTAAACGATTGTGATAAAATTTTAAGAAGGGGATGGGAATAAGCTTAAAAAAGCACATAAAAGTCTCTCTGGATCTGATTCTATGATCGGTTTAAATGTTAATATTTTGATCTAATAGTTTATGAACAGTTTAGGCATCGAACGCAATTTTTTATCGTCAGAATTCCCTGAATTCTCCTATCATGAAAATTTAGGTTCTATTTAAACATCTTTTCAATTAGGATAGGGAAAATGGCGATTTATCAGGTTCGCTTAATTAACGAAGATATCGGCTTGGATCGTACCCTTGCTATTCCTGATGATCAATATATCCTTGATATTGCAGAAGACAATGGAATTCGCCTTCCATCAGGATGCAAGCAAGGAGATTGTTCAGTTTGTATAGCCAAATTAGTAGCGGGTGAAGTGGATCAAAGTGAACAAAAGTTTCTCCGTCCAGCAGAAATAACCGCCGGATACACAGTCACTTGTGTTGCCTATCCTCGTTCTGATTGTACGCTTTATACTCATCAAGAGAACATTTTGTATCAATGTTCCCTCTATTCCAACCCCGAATAAAAAACAAACCAGGCTTCACTCAGAAACCTGGCTTCTCAAGTATGCGGATGGCGAGACTCGAACTCGCAAGGCAAAGCCACACGCCCCTCAAACGTGCGCGTATACCAATTCCGCCACATCCGCTTGGGAAAACTGCTATTTAATTTCGCAGTCAATTTATCAATATAGCACAACTTCCCAAAAAAGAAAATAATTTTTTTGACAAGGAGCGGAGGGAGCAAAGGGAGCGGGGGAAGGGGAGGGAGCGGAGGGAGCGCCTTTGAGCGGAGGGAAAAATTTATACTTATTGTCCATTCCCTATTATTGCAAGAGTGCCCATTGCCCATTGCAAGAGTGCCTATTCCCTTATTACTGATTACTGATTACTGATTACTGATTACTGATTACTGATTATCCCCTCTTTTCCTGATGACCAAGATCCTTTATCCTAACTGTTTATTAGCCTAGTAGCATAGAAATGCGGTTTTCAAAGATCCTAATTGCCAATCGAGGAGAAATTGCCTTACGCATCCTTCGCACCTGCGGAGAGATGGGAATTGCTACGGTTGCCGTTCATTCAACGGTTGATCGCCATGCCCTTCATGTCCAACTAGCGGACGAAGCCGTTTGTATTGGGGAACCGACCAGCAGCAAAAGTTATCTCAATATTCCGAATATTATTTCTGCGGCATTAACTCGGAACGCCTCCGCCATTCACCCCGGTTATGGGTTTTTAGCGGAAAATGCCCGCTTTGCAGAAATTTGCGCCGATCACAATATTGCCTTTATTGGCCCAACACCGGAAGCCATTCGGTCAATGGGAGACAAATCAACCGCCAAGGAAACCATGCAACGGGTTGGGGTTCCCACCGTCCCAGGAAGTGATGGACTCGTCACCGACGAAAAAGAAGCCATTTTAATTGCCCGGAAAATTGGTTATCCGGTGATTATCAAAGCCACTGCGGGAGGAGGCGGACGGGGAATGCGCTTAGTTCGGGAGGAAAGCGAACTACCGAAACTATTTGCCGCCGCCCAAGGGGAAGCGGAAGCTGCCTTTGGGAATGCGGGCGTTTATCTGGAAAAATTTATTGAACGACCCCGCCATATTGAGATCCAAATTTTAGCGGATAGTTACGGAAACGTCGTTTACCTGGGAGAGCGAGACTGTTCTATTCAACGGCGACACCAAAAATTATTAGAAGAAGCACCAAGCCCTGCCTTAACGCCCAAATTACGGGAAAAAATGGGGAATGCGGCGGTTAAAGCGGCTCGTTCGATTAAATATACGGGGGCTGGAACCATCGAGTTTCTATTGGATCAGTCGGGAAATTTCTATTTTATGGAGATGAATACCCGTATCCAAGTGGAACACCCTGTTACAGAAATGATTACAGGGTTAGATTTAATTGCCGAACAAATTCGCATCGCCCAAGGGGAAAAACTCAGCATCAGCCAAAATCAGATCAAGCTGAATGGTCATGCGATCGAATGTCGTGTTAATGCAGAAGACCCGGATCATAATTTCCGCCCTCATCCGGGGCGCATTAGTGGGTATTTGCCGCCGGGAGGGAATGGGGTTCGGGTGGACTCCCATGTTTATACCGATTATGAAATTCCCCCTTATTATGATTCTCTGATTGGGAAATTAATCGTTTGGGGGCCAGATCGAGCCGCTGCGATCGCCCGCATGAAACGAGCGTTACGGGAATTTGCAATTACTGGAGTCCCCACTACTATTGGATTTCATCAGAAAATCTTAGAAACCCCTGAATTTTTGAAAGGAGAAGTTTATACCAATTTTGTTGAGCAGATGATGAAGCGGGGAGAATAGGTGAAATCTCGGATGCTAAACGCGGAGATCGGGAGTAAACTCAGATTGATTTTCTAATGGTAAACACCGATGTTTAAATTGAGAGCGTTGTTCGGTTTAGTCATTCTGTTAGGTGTATTCGCTCCAGAAGCTAAAGCCCAAAGGGGAGATGTATCGTTTATCTTGATCAATAAAACGGGTCGAGTCTTACAGGCATTCTATGCCTCTCCTGCCAATACTAGGGACTGGGAAGATGATATTTTAGGCGTCGATGTTCTTCTCCCTGGAGGTTCTGTTGAGATTCAGATTCAAGATGGTCGTGAGGATTGCAATTATGATTTCCAGGGAATGTTAGGCCCGTCTGACGATGGGAGCGTGGGAGAAGGCTCTTTAATTCAGTCCAACATCGATATTTGTGATCTGGAAACTTACGAGTATTTTGATAATTAAGAGTTGTTGACCGTTAACCCTCAACGGTTAACGGTTCACCTCAGCCCTTTAGGACTGACTACAATTGTTAATTCTGGCATCTGCTAATCGTTTACATCATTCGCAGAATTCCCTGTTGACCCAGTAGCATTTCCCGCAGGAGGCTAAAGATCCCGACCCAAATAATTGGAGTAATGTCTACGCCTCCAATGGGGGGAACAATTTTGCGGGTAATGGCTAAAAAGGGTTCAGTCGGCCAAACAACCAGGTTAAAGGGAAACCGTTTTTGATCGACTTGTGGATACCAAGTTAATACAATTCTAAAAATAAACAAAAAGGTCATCAAACCCAGCAGTAAGCCTAAACCCCAAGATAAAACCGTTGTTGTTGTCATAGCCCAAAAACAATACTTTAAGATTTGTTACTATATCTGTTATTAATTTTAACGGTTTCGGGGAGTTTTCTGGGAAAAAGCAAGAATGACTTCTCAAGAATGTAACCGATTGTTAAAATTAGAATTCAAGAAATTATTCTAAGGATCGCATTAGTTATGACACCTTCATTGATGAACTTTTTTTATAGCCTCCTGGCTGGTGTTTTAATCGTGGTGATTCCCGCCACCGTGGGTCTGATTTTCATTAGCCAACGGGATAAAATCATCCGTTCCTAAACTCCTGATTACATAAGGGTTGTAGCTAATCAGCGAAAATCCTTGCTGACCGAGAGGCGAGCGTTCAGCATCCTGAATGGCTTGCCTCTAACCCTCACTTCTCCCCAATTCACAAAGTACCCTGCTAGCTGATCAGACGATACACTTAGCCCCAGGTGAGTCAGTAGAGTTTTGACTTGGAAATCGCTAAGATAGGACTGGCATAGGAGAAAAAATAATGGTTAATTTAGGTTTAAATTTCAGCAGCTTGGTGGGGATTATCCTGGCGGTTGCTGGTGCTGGCTTATATTTCATGCGGACATGGCAGCCCAAGCTAGCACGGGATCATGATATCTTTTTTGCGGCGATTGGGTTACTGTGTGGTGGGATTTTGCTGTTTCAGGGTTGGCGACTTGACCCTATTTTGGCGTTTGGCCAATTTCTCTTAACCGGAAGTGCTATCTTTTTTGCGGTAGAAAGCATTCGCTTACGGGGAATTGCCGTTGTCCAAGCCAAGGAACGGGGGCCTATTGTTGATGAAGATCGTTATGTCAGTAATGCTTATCGGGTGGATGCAGAATTAGACGAACTGGAACCCATCGACGAGTATACCCCAATGGCGCGACAAATTCGGGGGACTCGCGATGCTCGGTTAGCCAGACCCGATAGTTATGAAGATGAAGGCGTGCGCCGTCGTCCTTCTAGTCGTCGCAATAGTGCAGAATATTCTGTACAGGGAGAACGTCCCCGTAAATCTTCCCGTCGTCCCCGTCCTGAACCCCGTTCTGAATATAATTCCGGTTGGGAAGAACCCCCCAGAGAACGGGAAGACAGACCTTCACGGAGTCGCCCAAACCGACCTTCTGCTTCTTCGGTTTCCCTGAATAAAGAAGAGTGGGATGAACCGCAACAACCAAAATCCCGTCGTCGTCCTCCCTCTAACTCCTATCATCGTGAAGATATTAATAATCCCAACCCGACGGATTATGTGGAGTACCGACCTGTCGATTATTCCGATGATGATTTAGATAATTCTCGGAATTTATAAACGGTTCAACTACAGACGTGAGGAATCGCGTCTTTTTTAATACCCATTATAAACAGATTCCACACCCCGGTTTCTTGAAGAAACCGGGGTTTTAGTTTCAAGAATTTGGATTTAAAAGGGGACTGTGTTGAGGTTGGTAAAACATTATTTCCATTTTTTCGCTAATTTTAAAGCCGATTTTTTCATAGAAAGAAACCATTTCCGGTAAACAGAATAATATAAAACATTCAACGGATTGTAAATCAGGATGGTTCATGATTTCTTGCATTAATCTTTGTCCTAATCCTTGTTTTTGATAGGAACTATCCACTAAAACATCGAAAATAACGGCTCGATAAATATAATCTGTTAATACTCTTGTAAATCCGATTAACGTTTGGGTTTCTGTGTCTACCAGTCCAATTAAAATATTGGAGTGATGCAACATTATTTCAATGTCTTTTAATTTTCGGTCTTGACTCCACCATCCTTGTTTGTAAAGTTGTTCTAAATCTTGAATCTGTGCTGAAGTTAAATGATGAACCACAGAAATAGACAAGCTCATAGTTTCTCCAAAGGGAGTAGATAAAAAGACTGATTGAGATAGAGCGATCGCATCCATTCTGATTTTATCTGAAGTTGATCCTAAAAACTTGGGTGTATTAACATCTGTATTTTGATAGAGGGAGAAAACATAAAAAATTTATTAAAATTAGCTTAGAGTTGTGATGAAAACTCAAGATGACTACATTAAAACAAATTTATGCTAACCACTTAAAAACAGTCTTTGAGCAGTGGAAACAGCGAGTTCGAGCCGATCGGAAAATTCAAAGTTCCAAAACATTAGGGGACTCAGCATTAGGCGATTCGATTCCTAAAGTTCTCGAAGCGATCGCAATGGCTTTAACTTGTAATTGGAATGATGATTTTGATCAGTTTGTAAAAGCCAGTTTAGAGCATGGACGAGTCCGCTTTAAGCAAGGGTTTGATGTTCGAGAAGTTGCCCGTGAATATCGATTATTAAGACAAACAATTTTTGATAATTTAGAAGATCCTCTATTAAGATTATCCCCTCAAGAACAATATCGTGCGGTTCGTTTAATTGACGCGGTTTTAGATGAAGCGATCGCCCAATGTTTCAAACAATTTTTACAAGAACAAATTCAAGATGTCGAAAGTGTCCGTCAACAACAATTAATTAATAACCAAGAAATTGCCCGTTTATTGCGGTTAAATCAAGAAAATTTTTCTTTTCTCGCCCATGAAATTAAAAATCCCCTCACCGCCATTATGGGACACGCCCAAATGCTGCTGGCGCAACAACAAGCGAAAGGCGTAGAAGATCCCCTTAGTTTTAAACATATTGAACGGGTATTACGTTCAAGCCGACAATTGCTTCAGTTAGTCAATGATGCGTTAGAAATTTCTCGTTCAACCACAGGACAAAAACAATTACAGCTTGTTCCTGTTGAGGTCGAAACAATTATTAAAAGTTGTGTTTCCTTAATGGAACCTTTAGCAAAAGCCAAGGAATTAGACATTAAAATAAATCTAGAAAATTCTCCTAAAACGATTATTACAGATGTAACGTGTTTAAGCCAAATTATTACTAATTTATTCAGTAATGCGGTTCGTTATACCGATCAAGGGGGTGTAGAAATTGAATGTATTTTGCTGTCCGATGAAACATGGTTATTATCAGTAACCGATACGGGAATTGGAATTCCTGATGATGAACAAAGCTTAATTTTTGAACCCTTTACACGGGCTTCTTCTAATACATCCAAATATCGAGATGGAAGCACAGGCTTAGGA
>JBMDYE010000507.1:0-2225 GCA_048595135.1 Planktothrix sp.
GAAGGGATATTAAAAGCTATCTTCTGGAAACCAGAAATAGATTATGTCATTCATTCGATCACGGTGTTAAATCCGATTCGGTATCAGTCGATATTCCGCAACATGGGGCAAAGTAAAATCAGCACCCGAACCGTTACGGGATGGGCAACGAAAGACCGAACAGCCCGTTATTTAATTAATGAAGATCGAAGCCAACGCAATCACGTGATTCTGAAAAATCCAGCCTATGTGATTGAGTTTTCTCTCTCTCTATCTTCTCATACAACTGACTCAGTTGACAAGTATTTTGCTCAGATTTCTCGACGAATTGAACGGGGTCAATGTTACCGTCAACCTTGTTTAGGCGTGCGAGAATATGTGGCGAATTTTGCTCCCGTTGATGGAAGTGAAACAATTCATCCTGAACTTTTAGGGCGGTTTCCCCTGGGACGAATGCTCAAAAAAATGCACTATATTCCTGACCCGAAAGGAAGCGTTGAATGGCTTGATCCTGCGACTAAAACATTAGTCAAAGGTCGAGTTTTACCTGAGTTCTTTGAGGCGGTCATGATCGATGGAGTCGTAACTATTGGGGATTAAATTATGTTAGCTAAATTTTATCAATTTTCCCAGCAGTTTGAACTGTCTCCGATTGGTTACACAGACTCCAGAGTAGTCTACAAAATTGTTTTAGATGGAAATCAAGCCACTTTTCATCTCTTACAAACGGCTAAAATAACCACCAATAAAAAAGGAGAGGAAAAGGTCACTTATACCGTTGGAGAACGGTTGTTACTTCCTGATTTAGCTCGGAATAGCGATAACCCGATTTTGATTGCTGATACAGGAGATTATGTGTTTGGAATTGGGGATAAGGGGAAGAAACGCCATCAACTGTATATGGATTTACTCCAGCATTGTTATGATGCCACTTCTGAACCTTATGTTCAACAAATCATTGATTATCTAACCGACGTTAATCAAGAGGAGGTTTTAAACCAATTAAAAAAGCTGGAGTATAATCCTAAAACCAGTTTATTAGGAGAGCGAGATAAATTTGTTTTTGCTTACCATGATTTAGAAATTGGCAAAGATGAATTTATCACCAATATTCCCACCGTCCAACAGTTTTGGACAAGGTATTATTCGAGTAAACAGGAAACTGTTGAAGGGGAATGTTTAGTCACGGGGGAAACTAAACCCGTTTTAATTAATACTTTTCCGGGTAAAGTTAAGGGGGTTCCTAATACCCAAACCACAGGGGCGGCTATTTCTAGTTTTGATAAATCTGCTTATCAAAGTTGGGGATGGTCGGGAAATGATAATGCTCCCATTGGGTTTGATACGGCGACGGGAATTTTAAAAGGAATTGAACTGTTGATTTCTCAGGATAGACATCATTACCGCTTGGGAAATCAAATGTTTGTCTTCTGGGGAAATCAAAGTCAAGAAGGGTTAAACCCTGAACTTTGGCGCGACCCTCAAGCGGCAAGATTACAAGGGATTATTAAGGGAATTCATTCTCATCCGAAAGAAGATAGTCGCTCCTATTCTTCTGAGTTTTACTTAGGAGTTTTAAAGGGAAATAGTGGACGGGTGGCGATTAATGGGTTAAACCAAATCACACCGGAAAAACTATCAGCCAATGTGAAGCGGTTTTGTGAGTTACAGAAATTTCTGGACTCTAAAATTAAACCTCTTTGGGTATTTAGAAATGCTGCATTTTTAGATACCAACAAAGAATACACCCAGCGCATTGATAAAGCCTTAATTGAGTTAGTGATTCTAGGTCAAAAATTACCCGATGAATATGCTCAAAAAGTGATTAATCGCATTTGTGCTGAACAGGATACCTTTAAATCGCAAGACCGCTCAAAAGCGTTGCTTTTTTACTTAAATCTGGATAATTTGAATATGGATGATCCACAGGATTTAATTGCCTACAAACTCGGAAGAATTGCATTTTTAATGCACATGGCACAAATGAAAGGACGAGATCAGGAAAAAGAAGATACAAATGTTACCCGTTCTCTGAAAACCTTATCTTCTACTCCGTCTCAAGTGTTCGGGCGTTTGTATCAGGGGTGTTATGTTCATCATCTGCAAGCAAACGATAAAATGGGTTATCTCAAAAAGCTTTTAGATGATGAATTCAGAAACCTGAATCCTGAAGATTTACCGGATAATTTTAACCTGCGTCAACAATCTTTATTTTTCGTAGGATTCGGAAAAATGCGTTCTGAATT
>JBMDYE010000508.1:0-2918 GCA_048595135.1 Planktothrix sp.
TTTAATGCTAAAAATACCGTTTAGTTCATTAAATTAAATGGAACTTGAACAGCAATTTAATTGTTTTTGATTCTAAATTTTTAAGTTTAATTCTGCTTAAAATAGTTATTCAAATTAGGTTGCTTTAAATCTAGTGACCTCACAAATTAACTTGCACTACGCTTAGTGAATAGATGTTGGGGGGTGACAATTGATAATCAGGATGTCACTCACCCTAAAATACACAATTGGCAATATCCATACTAAAGATGACATAACCACCGACAAATAGAAGCCATCTGATCATTGTTCGTTAAATTAGCCGCATTTTCCAAAATCCCGTTTTCCAGTTGAGTCCAAATTTCTCTCGCCATATTTTTCTCAATTGCGGCACCAATAAAAAATGTATGGGGTTTTAAGTTAATTTTAGAAAATCCGGTTTGAATTCGGTTTAACGCAGTTCGAGCCGTTTTCCAATGTTCATCTGCGCCTGCGGGATCAATTCCTCCTTTTAGTTCTCCTAATGCTAAATAACTAGAAGATAATTTTTCTTGTTCAACTAGGATTTCCGGCTGACAATTTAATAAGCATAAATCAATATTATTTCCTACAATCGCTACTTTCCGATTAAAAACTAAAGTTCGATGTTGTTCTTGATTCTGCCAACTTAACCCTTTTAAATATAACTCAATATCGGCATCATTGTCTAACATTATTGCCCATTTGTTAGTCACTGAATGCAGCCAACGATAGGAATGTCCAGAAATCTTTAACGTAGAAATTAAGGTTCGGGTTAACTTCCGTTGGGCTAATATTCCTCCTGCATTCCGCATTGAACCGCCTAATGTATCTCCTCGCGTCAGTAAAAATCTAAAAACTAATTCCTCCACAAAATTAGTTCCCGCAGGTTCCAGAAAATTTTTAATTAATCCTTGAATTGCATTAACTTTATCTTGTGGTTCTAGATAAGCAATCGCTTTATCTGATAATCCTGCTGCGGTTATTAACGCAGGTTGTATATCCATAATATTTAAAAGATCAGCAGGTGTGTTAGTCTGAGATGCAAAGGTTTTTAAAGCTCTTGCTTGTTCAACAAAGGGCGTTGCTCGTCGGTTTTTTTCCAATGCTAACGCAACAAAACCTGCTCGAACTGCTTCATAAGATGTAACCAAATCTTCATAAGAGCTTAAATGCTGAAGGTAAGGTTTTTCAAAAATCATTTTTCTTTTCTCCAAATATAGATACATTTGCGTAACGCTTCACGTCCATGCACTCCCATTTGCTGGCTGCTGTTGCCTTTTCCATCAGGTAAAACTAAAATATTTTCAATATAAAATCCTAAATTCTCGGCAATTTTCGATAAGATTAAATCAACAGAAATACTAACTCCTGCATAACGAACATTATCATTAATCATGATTAAAGGTGCATTAGGTTTTAGGACTCGCGAACATTCTTGAATCACACAAGCCATTTCATAAAAATATCCTCTAACCATTCTTACAATCCCATTATTATTTAATAAACCTTGTTCTTTTTGTTGTTCTAAGTAAGCTAAAATTTCTTGCAATAAATCTTGATTATCCACAACATTAATAGCGATTTGCCAATCAGGATTAATCGTCAATAAATCCTTGGCTTTATTTTCAACAGTACAACTCAACATCTGTTGTCTGAGTTGTACTAATTCTTTTTCATTAACCCCCAGTAAAGCTAATTCTAAAGCATAGGTTCTCGTGTAATCATAGCGATTACAGTAGGGAGGAGAAGTAATAATTCCATCATATATATTATCTGCTAATGTTGGCAGAATATCTAAACAAGAGCCAGGGTAAAGTTTAATATTGCCTTGCTGAGTTGAATTAACACTAAAAAGTTCTAGTTGTTGATTTTGAGGTTGAATATCATCAATAATTTCCTGTAATTTTTTGCAGATTGCTGAGTCAAACGTTAGAATTTTTCCTTTATCAAAAGGCTTTTTTCCTTGTCGATGACTAGAACGATAATCCCACCGTAAATATTGACCATCTTTACGGGTATAACTAACTTCCTCTAAAATGGATAATAAAACAAAACGTAAAATCGCTTTAACGGGTTCATTTTCTTGCTGCATCGCAACGATATATTTTTCGATTGAAGCTTGCGTTTCTGAAGGGTAAGCCCCTTTAGTAATTCGCAGTTCTGGCAAAGAAGATGAATCAGCTAAAGCTTCTTTCCAAAGTTTTAAATTGAGCCAGTTCTTGAGGATTTTTAAATCTTCATTTGTTAGATCAAATTCAATAATTTTTCTAGTATTAATAATTTCTTGACCAATTGGAAGTAACTCTATGCCATCAGCATTAATCCCGTTTGCACTGGCGACAAACAAAGCAGTTCCACTTCCAGCAAACGGATCTAAAATTTTACCTTTGCTAATAGGGTATTGATTTAATAAATATTCAACTAAAGATGCAGAAAAAGCTTCTTTATATTTAAACCATCGATAAACTGCTTTATTTTTATTAGCTTGAAAACTGACTAATGTTCGGTTAAGCTCAGATTTTATAATAAACTTTTTCTTAAAATATTCATTCAGATTTTGATCCAAATTATAAATTTTATTCAAGATAGAATCAACCGGGTCTGTACAAGGTAGAGAATTCTGCTTTAACTTTAACACTGGGTTATCTAACTATTTTATCAATCGAAAGATGGGGCTTAGTTAACCCCATCTACAACACTATTTTAACAACGTTTAAAACGTCCCTGCTAACGCCTCAACGCAACGTTCACAGATCATTGGATCTTCTTTCGATTCCCCAACATGGATCGAATAATTCCAACAGCGATCGCATTTTTCCCCATCCGCTTTAACAACCCCAATTCCCAAACTTTCCAACTGCTGACTATACTCTAATCCATTTAAAGGTTCAGCATTTTCTAACAGTTCAACTTGAGAA
>JBMDYE010000509.1:0-6061 GCA_048595135.1 Planktothrix sp.
TATGGATATTGCCAATTGTGTATTTTAGGGTGAGTGACATCCTGATTATCAATTGTCACCCCCCAACATCTATTCCCTAAGCGTAGTGCAAGTTAATTTGTGCGGTCACTAGATTTAAAGCAACCTAATTTATATAACTATTATAAGCAGAATTAAACTTAGAAATTTATAAGCAAAAACAATTAAATTGCTGATCAAATTCCACTTAATTTAATTAACTAAACGGTATTTTTAGCATTAAAATTGAGTTAAAGGCTATCTCTTAAGAGACAGCATTTGCAATGTGAGCGACCGTCCAGGGCCAGGTTAAATCCGCAATACAAGAAATCGCAATTCCTAATGCTAAACCCACAATCACTTGAAACGGCGTATGACCTAATAATTCAATTAATCGTTCTTCGTTTAACTGTTTATGTTCGTGGAAAACTTCATCAATCATTTGATTCAAAATTCGGGCTTGTTTTCCTGCCGCTTGTCGAACTCCGGCCGCATCGTACATCACAATAACGGCAAACACGATCGCAATGGCAAACTCAGGACTTGACCATCCGACAGTTTGCCCCACTGCCGTTGCTAACGCTCCAACAAAGGCAGAATGGGAACTGGGCATTCCGCCTGTGGTGACTAAGACCCGGACATTGATTTTGCGATGTTGAACCAATTCAACCGCAAGTTTAGAAATTTGAGCGACTAGACAAGCCAAAAGGGCAACGACTAACACTTGATTACTGAGGATTTGATTAAAATCTTGCATAGGGGCGAACACCTTTAGTGAGTGCGACTGGTGATGAAATCTGCGATCGCTCGGAGGGGAATGGCACGGTCTCCATAAGGCGCGAGTTCTGCTTTGGCCTCATCTACCAGTTGTTGGGCTTGGCGTCGAGATTCTTCAATACCCCATAAACTCGGATAGGTGACTTTTTGCGCTTGCAGATCTTTACCTGCGGTTTTCCCTAATTCCTCTTGCGTGGCAGTAATATCGAGAATATCATCGACGATCTGAAACGCCAAACCAATGTTTTGAGCATAACGGGTTAAGCGTTGAAGATCCGTTTCTGAAGCTCCGGCTAAAATGGCACCACACACCACACAAGCTTCTAACAGCGCTCCGGTTTTATGGGTATGAATAAAGGTTAAGGTTTCTTCGGAAACTTCCGTTAACCCTTCTGAGTCTAAATCAACCACTTGACCGCCAACTAACCCCGCCGCCCCAACGGCACGACCTAAACGGGCAATGACTTGTAATACTTGAGTTGCAGGCACATTTTGAGTTTGGGTGGCAACAAATTCAAAGGCATAACTCAGTAACCCATCCCCCGCTAAGATGGCAATATCCTCACCATAGACTTTGTGATTCGTGAGTTTGCCACGTCGGTAATCATCATTATCCATCGCGGGAAGATCATCATGGATCAGGGACATAGTGTGGATCATTTCCAAGGCGCAGGCCGTTGGCATCGCCATTTCCACCGTTCCTCCGGCTAACTCACAAGTTGCCAGACATAAAATTGGACGCAGGCGCTTACCTCCCGCTAGCAGCGAGTAGCGCATTGCCTCATAAATTTTTTCAGGGTACACCACTGGAAGAGACTCATCCAAAGCCTTTTCAACCTTTGCCTGTTGTTGGGCTAGATAGGCGGATAAATCAAACTGAGAGTTAGAGGAAGGCGAGTTAATATCGGTTGCCAGTACCATGCTTTGCTCGTTTGTCCTTGTCATGTTGTTTCCTGTTGGGACATCCCCGCCCTTGATGTTACACCTCAATGGTCATAATCAGGGCATCTTCGTCTCAACATCACTTATTTTACGGGTGTTGTGACACATAAATAAAGCAGGGGGAGCGGAGGGAGCAGCGGGAGCAGAGGGAGCGGCGGGAGCAGAGGGAGCGGAGGGAGCAGGGGGAAGCAGGGGGAGCGGGGGAAGAAATTTATTCTGAATTCTGACTCCTCTTCTTAATTCTTAATTCTGATCCTTCGTTCCACTCAGGACGCTACGCGATTCTTAATTCTTAATTCTTAATTCCTATTTGATTTTTTCTAAATAACTCGAAACGGTATTTTGCAGTAACAACGCAACGGTCATCGGGCCGATACCGCCTGGGACGGGGGTTATTAACTTAGCAATGGGTTGAATGCTGTCAAAATCTACATCTCCGACTAAGCGAGATTTTCCTTCACTATCAGTAATTTTATTAATTCCCACATCAACAACAATGGCACCCGGTTTTACCATGTCTTTTGTCACCATTTGGGGGCGTCCAACCGCCGCCACTAAAATATCCGCTTCACGGGTTACTTCTGCTAAATTCGGTGTTTTAGAATGGGCGATGGTTACGGTGCTATCTGCTTCTAACAACATCAACGCCATTGGTTTTCCCACTAAAATACTGCGTCCTAAAACAACCGCTTTTTTACCCTTCAATTCCACGTTATATTCCTGTAAGAGTCGCATCACTCCCGCCGGGGTACAACTGCGTAACCCCGTTTCTCCTCTCACTAACCGTCCTAAATTTTCGGGGTGGAGTCCATCGGCGTCTTTCTTGGGGTCAATTTCATACAATAATCCAACCGCATCGAGGTGGGGAGGAAGGGGTAACTGCACTAAAATTCCATCGACTTCTTCATTGGCATTCAGAGCATGAATGGCTTCGATGAGTTCTTCTTGTGTGGTTTCTGTAGGGAAATGTTGACCAAAGGATGCAATTCCCACTTTCGCACAAGCTTGTTCTTTATTACGAACATAAACTGCACTGGCGGGGTTATCGCCAACCATAATCACTGCTAAACCGGGAGGTCGCCCCACCTTGGGTTGCCAAGTTTGCACTTGTTCTTTCAGTTCGGCTTGAATTTTTTTCGCTGTAGATTTACCGTCTAATAAATTATCCATAATCTGATTACTCATTAGCCAGGATGTTAAGATCCATCTTCATTGTTAGGGGTTGAACCTGGGTTTGGGGAACTTTTCCCTGTGAATTTAATCTTTTTTTCACAAAAGGTTATAGGCTGTAGATGAGAATTTTATCCCCCATACCAGGCTCCATGACCTCTGCATTTCCACTCAAGTTCACCCAACGGTTCCAAATTAGTATTGTATTGCTGTTTGTTACCGGATTAATCGGTTGTCAGAATATTACCCATTCTGAAGCTTGGATTAATTTGAATCGTGCCAACATTGACACCCTTTTAAAAAAACAAAAAACAGGCGCTACCGTTTATCTTCAAGGTAAAGTTGAAAATCAGGCTCCCTTTTTAGGGGCAGCCGCTTATCAACTTCAGGATGGCACGGGTGCAATTTGGGTGTTTACTACTGAACCCTTACCAGATATTGGACAAGAACTGCTAATTCGGGGAAAAGTAGAGTACAAAAGTATTCAACTTAAACAACTAAAAGAAAAAGATATTGGCGATGTTTATGTTAAAGAAATTGAACGGTTAGACATCCCAAATCAGTTGTAGGGGCGAAGCATTCGGGCAGTAATCTAGGGGACAAATCGATAAGTTTTCTTCCGAATGCTTCGCCCCTACTTCTTATCTATTCCCTATTCCCTATTAATTCTTAATTCTATGATTCAAGTATCTTTAGCCATTCTTTATCGAGACGGTAAATTTTTATCTCAACTTAGAGATAATAAACCGGATATTATTCATCCGGGGATTTGGGGATTGTTTGGGGGACATTTAGAACCTGGAGAAACGCCAGAAAATGCGTTAAGACGGGAAGTATTAGAAGAAATTGGTTATCAAGTGACCGATGTTAAAGAGTTTGGTTGTTATTCAGACCCCCAGGTTTGTCGTTATGTTTTTTCTGCCCCTTTAACGGTTGATTTGAGTCAATTAATCCTTAATGAAGGTTGGGATATGAAGTTATTAAGCCCTGATGACATTCTAGCAGGAAAATGTTATTCTGAAAGAGCAGGAATGGTGCGATCGCTCGGTGTAACGCACCAAAAAATCCTACTCGATTTTATTAATCAAAATTTAATTTAACCTACAATCGGAACACTACCATCTCTCGGTAAAATAGAACGGGGATCAACCGGTTGACCATTGGGATTATGAATTTCAAAATGAAGGTGAATCGAATAGCCTCCCCCATCAATTTCTAACCCTTCATAACCAAATCCTGAACCGCCTCGAACCGCAATAAATTGCCCTTTAGAGATTTTTTGCCCTACTTTAACTTTAATCGATTGTAAGTGAAAATAAACGTGTTCCCAACCATCGGCACGTTTAATATAAATTGCCCGACCTTCCGCACCGCCCGTATTATGATCAATATAATCAACAATTCCATCGCTAGCCGCATAACATTCATCGGGGGTATAACCGCCAATATCAACCCCTGCATGAAGTCTTCCTCTAGCATAACCAAATTCTGCTCTTGATCCCATGCTAGTTCCCGTCATCGGCCACATCCAATCTGAATTAGAAGGCGAAAAACTCACTTGTCTAGGGATAGGTTGTTCTATAATATCTTCATCTCTTTCTATAATTATAACTTGGCTTTTTAAGACATACCAAGTTCTCATGTTTTTGGGTTTAGGCGAAATAAACGTTACTTGCAAATGTTCATCTTCTGTCAAACAATAACTTTCAATCTCAAAGATTGTATTTGCATAAACAGATATTTTTTCATTGTAAGGCACTTCATAACTCGGAAGGCAACGGAGTTTAAAGAGGGTATGGTCAATGACTTGTAATTTCATAGTTTTGTAGGATGGGCTATGCCCATCAATCCCTAAATTCCAATTTTAGAATCAAATTTACCTTAAATCTTGTTAATATCAAAAATTTGGTTAATTTTTGATGGGTAGAGCATCCTTCAATCATGTAAAATTTGGTTAATTTTTGATGGGCATAGCCCATCCTACTAGAGTTGAAGTTAAGAATTGGGTTAATGTGTAAGCATCAACTCCTAATTCGGTTCGTTCTTTTGCCGCTAGAATCGCCGATTGAGAATGCCACCAAACGGCGGTTTGTACAATGGATTCTATCGGTTTTTGCTCTAAAATAGCAGCCGCTAACAATCCCCCCAATAATCCCGTTAAGACATCGCCACTTCCCCCCCTGGCTAACGCAGGGGTACTATCAGGATTCACCGCAATATTTTCAGAGGTGGCAATACAAGTTCTAGCCCCTTTTAACACAATAATTGAACGGGTTACTTCTGCTGCTTTTTGAGCGCATTGAATCTGATTCGAGGAAGATTCACTGATTTCAGGAAACAACCGTTTAAATTCTCCCCAATGGGGGGTTAAAATAGTCGGAGACGAACGAGACGATAAAGTTGAGATAGGGTTCAGTTGAGCTAAAATATTTAAAGCATCCGCATCTAAGATTAAAGGACAATTAGCCGTTAAAATGGTTTCGATTATCGGTTGGCAAAATAACGTTAATCCGGGGCCACAAGCAATGACTTGATATCGACTTAAATCAACGGTTTCGGGTAAGCTTAAAATCGCACCTTCTTCGGTTTCAGGACAACCAATAATTAATGCTTCCGGTAATTCTAAACTCAGTAACGGTTTAATCGAATTGGGAACTGCAATGGATAGCATTCCCACCCCCGATGCTCTTGCTCCTAAACCAGATAAAATCGCGGCTCCTGTGTATTGTTTAGAACCTGCTATAATTAATAAATGACCGTTTTTATATTTATGGGAATTAACGGCGCGAGGGAGGGGTAAATTAGCGATCGCATTTTGATGAGTAATTCGAGTTATAACAGGTTTTTTCCCTAAACTAGCGGTAATATCGGCTAAGGGAATATCAAAGTCAATGAGTTCTGATTTTCCCAAATATTCTAATCCCATATTTTGTAAAAATGATTGTTTCCATAATCCTAAACAAAATGTTTTTTTGGCTTGAATAGCCGTTCCTAAAACCTCCCCTGTATCGGTCTGAATTCCTGATGGTAAATCAATACTAACAACCCATTTATTCCAATTATTAATAGTGTCAATTGTAGTTGCTAAATCTCCGGTGATTGGACGTTCTAAGCCAAAGCCGAATAACCCATCTAAAATGACATCACAAGTTTGTAACTCTTCAATAGTATCAAC
>JBMDYE010000510.1:0-3576 GCA_048595135.1 Planktothrix sp.
ACTTGCGACACTTGTAGTCGTAAATAATCTTCTAAATAAGATTGAGATAATAAAAATGAGCGATCCAGTTGTAGATTATTCTGGGTTTGGGAACTTTCCAGAATCCTCTGATCAATAACGGCTAATTCTCCAGCTAAAAATGCCGTTTTAGTCGCTCGACGTTGAATTTTTCCACTAGAAGTTTTACAAATTGTTCCGGGTTTAATTAAAATAATTCCATACACTTGTATTTCATGTTGTTCTGCGATCGCTTGTCGAATCGCATTGCTGACTTCTTCTAAATTCGGTTTAGCACGAAACTCTAATTCTTGAACAATCACTAACTGTTCTTGCTGTTCAATTTCCACAGAAAATGCCGCACTTCCCCCCATTCTTAACGCGGGATGAGACGCTGCTGCGGTGAGTTCCAAATCTTGCGGATACAAATTACGACCCCGAATAATAATTAAATCTTTGGCGCGACCTGTAATAAACAGTTCCCCATTCTCCAAAAACCCTAAATCTCCGGTGCGGAGAAACGGCCCTTCTCCCGTATCTTGTAAAAATGCTTGAAACGTTTGTGCTGTCTCCGTTGGACGCTTCCAATACCCTTTGCCAATACTCGGCCCACAGACCCAAATTTCCCCCACTTCCCCCTCCTGACAACGGGTTAAAGTGTTGGGATCTGCAATAACAATGTGCTGTTGCGGCACACTGCGACCACACCCTACTAACGTCACTGAGGGTTCTTCGTCGCTGGCGTCAATAATCTGATTTTGTTCTAAAGCAATTTTTTGGATGGTTTTTCGGGTGGGTAACGCCGCCTTCACACTCCCCGAAACCATTAACGTTGCTTCCGCCATCCCGTAACAGGGATAAAACGCTTCTGGACGAAACCCGCACTCAGCAAAGGTTGCAGCAAAACGTTGTAAGGTCTGCTGGCGAATGGGTTCAGCCCCATTAAACGCCACATCCCAACTGCTTAAATTTAACGTAGACCGTTGTTCTGGGGTAATTTTCTCAACGCACAATTGATAAGCAAAGTTCGGCGCGCCACTGGTCGTCCCCCGATAATGGGAAATCGCTTGTAACCACCGATAAGGACGCTGGAGAAAAGCCGCAGGGGACATCATAATACAGGGAAACCCGCCAAACAACGGTTGCAACACGCCGCCAATTAATCCCATATCATGATAAACGGGTAGCCAAGTGACAAATTTACTCTGGGGAGAATGTTCCATATATTCAACCGTCGCCGCCGCATTGTGCAGCAAGTTTTCATGGGTCAACATCACCCCTTTGGGTGTACCCGTGGAACCGGAAGTATATTGTAAAAAGGCTAAGGTATCTTGAGTTAAAATAGTCGGTTGCCAAGTGTCCTCTAAACCGGCGGGTAAGTGATCCGTTGTCAACCAATGAAGTTGATGATGATTAATCTGATCTGCTAATAAAGAGTGTAATTGAGATTGAATCGCAGTAGTGGTGAGAATAACTGCCGCTTGGGCATCCTTTAAAATTGCCAAAATTCTGGGGGTATTGCGGGCATTACGGGGCGGATAAGCGGGAACAGCTACCACTCCCGCATACAAACAACCCAAAAACGCGCTTAGGTACTCGATGCCGGGAGGATACAGTAATAACGCGCGTTCTCCCGCTAAATTCAGGGTTTGAAGTTGGGCTGCGATCGCCCGACTCTGCCGATCTAACTCCCCATAGGTTAAGGTTATCTCATCAACTCCGACCTCATGTACAAAGGTAAACGCCTCAAGGTGGCTTTGTTCGACCGACCGATACCGCAGCAGTTCCACCACTGTAGACACATTAACGACAGTTTTTAGTAAGTTTTTAGCAAATTGACTCATTACGTTTTTAAAAATGTTGATTTACAAAGCTTATACAGAGCTAGGTTGAGCGGAATGGTCTGGTGATTGGGTGTTGTCGGTTCGCTGTTCTATCGCGCTTGTTATTGCTACTAATTCTTAATTATCGGTATCGTAAAGCAACTGAGTTGCGATCGCAAGAGCCGATTCCGCTTGATAAAGAAGATTGATAAGCTGTTCTAGACTCGATAGCTTATGCTAATATCCCTGATCATGGTCGGGAAGGAGGGTTTCTACCTTCCGTAGCACCGTTACAGAAAATCCGAATAACCCCACTAACAACATCCACACCGCACAAATAATATATAAAAGGGCAATCCCTCCGCCTGAATTGGTTCCCAATAATCCCCCAAAAACCCCAACTAAAATTCCGCCCGATTGTAAGGCGGGGGTAAAAATTTGATCTGCTAAAGGCCCTGCTATTAAATAAGCGATCGCCGAGGCAATTTGTAATAAGAGCGATCGGGTTGCAAAGACTCGACCTTGTACAGAAGGAGGCACTTTTGCTAACCAGATTGCAGAATCTGAACTACCATTTAAGGGAAAATTAAAAGACGAGCAAAATTGAGCCGGAATCCAAATCCAAGGACTGTTTCCTAAGCCAAAAATAATTTTACTTAAACCCGCGCCTATCATCCCCAGCAAAACCCCTTTAATTTTATCTTTAAATCCCCCCCAAGTGCTAACTAAAACGGCTCCCATGACTCCTCCCAACCCCGCAGCCGATGCCAAACTTCCCAGGATTAAAGTATTATTATTAGTACGGGCTAAAATCATCGGCGAGTAAAGGGCGTCTCCGATATCATGGGGAAGCCAAAATAAGACATTAACGGCTAACAAGGCGAATAAACTTTTGTTTTTTGTGATATAACGCCAACCTAGTCCTAAATCTTGCCAAATTTTAACAATTTGTTCAGAACCTGTTGATTTAAGGTGAGGTATTTTAACAAACAATAAGCTAATAATCGCAATAGTAAAGGTGGCAATATCAATCAACCAAATGCCTAAAAACCCAACAATTGTATATAAATATCCGGCTAAAGCGGGGGCGATAATATTACTGCCATAGCTAGCGACAAATTGTAAGCTACTCGCACGGGTATAATGTTGTTTAGGAATCATCAACGAGATCGAGGAGGCGTAAGCTAAGGTTTGAAATTGATTAAAGGTTCCAACAATGGCAGCCGTTAAGTAAAAATGCCAAATTTGTAAATGATTGGTTAGGTAAAGTAGCACAATTAAAATTGTGGTTAATACCGCGACCGTATCCCCGACCATCATCAAAATTTTTCGATTAAAACGGTCTACAATTACCCCACTAATCGGAGTAATCAGAATACTGGGAAGTAACCCAAAAAAGCCGACTAAGGTTAAGGTTGTGGCTTGACCTGTAATTTTCCAAGCCCAAATTTCAATTGCAAAGCTAGTCATGGTACTACCAATGGTAGAAATTAATTGACCTAGCCAAACAATCATAAAACTCCGCATACTGACCGAGTTCATCATGATTTTAGCGATTAATTAAAGGACAATTCCTACAGTTTTCATACTCTGGGGGGATGAATTTATACAAACAACAAGTGCGCCGAATTTTTAATCCGGTATTGGGTGCGGTATCCGTTAAATTATAGAGGGGGTTTAGACCGGGCATGACTAAACTATTGCGTTGTTCATATAAAACCGAATAATCGATTTTAATAGCTTCTTGATCAGTGCA
>JBMDYE010000511.1:0-12035 GCA_048595135.1 Planktothrix sp.
GTTATTTTAACCGCCCATGCGAGTTTTCATGGTCGAACTTTAGCAACCATTACCGCAACGGGTCAGCCGAAATATCAAAAAGGTTTTAGTCCGTTAGTACCGGGGTTTGCTTATATTCCTTACAATGATATTGAAGCGTTAGAAGCAACCATTGCAGAAATTGATCAAGATGGGCGACGGGTTGCTGCGATTATGTTAGAAGCGCTGCAAGGAGAAGGTGGCGTTCGTCCTGGGGAGATTAATTATTTCCAACGGATTCGGGAAATTTGCGATCAAAAAGGCATCCTTTTAATTATCGATGAAGTGCAAGTGGGGATGGGTCGCAGTGGGAAATTATGGGGTTATGAAAATTTAGGAATTGAACCGGATATTTTCACGTCTGCAAAAGGGTTAGGCGGCGGAATTCCCATCGGGGCGATGATGTGTAAATCGTTCTGTGATGTATTTGAACCGGGAAGTCATGCGTCTACGTTTGGGGGGAATCCGTTTGCTTGTGCGGTGGCGTTAGCGGTTTGTCAAACGTTAGAACAGGAAAATATTTTAGGTCACGTTCAAGAACGAGGTGAACAACTTCGCAACGAATTAAAATTAATTGCTGAAAAATATCCTCACTTAATTGCTGAAGTCCGAGGTTGGGGTTTAATTAACGGGATGGAATTAAAAGCAGATATAGAATTAACGGCTCCAGAAGTCGTAAAAGTGGCAATGAAAGAGGGATTATTATTAGTTCCCGCTGGCCCGAAAGTGTTGCGTTTTGTTCCACCGTTAATTGTAACGGAAGATGAAATTAAGACCGCAGCAAAAGCCGTTGAAACAGCGTTACAACAGTTAAGTTAATTGTCGGGTGGGCAGAGCCCACCTTTTATATCTGTTTATCTAGTATTAAATATTTAATAAATCCTTAGCTTTCTTAAGGCGATAACGAGATAGATTTGAAAATAATAATAAGACATCAGTTAACTTGAATTATGATATCTAACAAAGAGCGATCGCCACTTAAAAATTAAATTCAGTTAAGCTTTCATAAAATCGAGGTTAATTGATGATGACAACTGCTACTTTAATTTTATTAGAAATTATTCTCCAATCCCTTCGTCAAAGTTTAATTGATGGAGAAACCGCCACATTAAAAGCCTTTAGAACTTGGGTTAGAAAGACAGTTAACAATTAACAGTCCCCAGTATGGGCGAAGCATTCGGTAGGTATGTTATCGGTTTTTACCAGAAATTTCTGCCCGAATGCTTCGCCCATACAGTAATCAGTAATCAGTTACCAGCTAAAAATTCTTCTGACTCCTGACTCCTGACTTCTGACTCCTCTTCTCAATTCTTAATTCTTAATTCTTAATTCTTAATTCTGCCTTCTATTGTTTATTGGTAATTGTGATAATATAAGGATGATAGGTATTAGGTTTGTAAGAACCGACCCAAATTTCATATTTTCCTGATAACCACTGCCCTTCAATACTGGGATTCATATCTTTAGCATCATCGCTGCACCAACTCCCACCAGGGCCTCTAATGACTAAAACGGTATCTTCACTGCTTTTGACTTGCAGCTTTAAGTAATCAAAAAAGGTGGTTAAAATGACGGTATGATCGGGTTCTTGATCAACATAACCCATGCAAGCTCCCGTTTGAGTGTCTTCTCGTCCGGCGGTATCCTTCGCTAACATTGGCCCCCCACTTAACCCCCGAATCGTTAAGGGGTCGGGATTAAAATTAGGACTGAGGGTAATATTCTCAAACATCGTGGTTGAGCCTGTTTGAAACGGTTGGGCTTGTATGGGACGCGGTAGCCCGAACCCAACCGTCATCATCACAACGCCCAATGCTAAGTTTTTTACAGTGGCATTAGTCATTGTTTCAACGTTTGTAATTTAGGATTTTTTCCCCAACACTTCTTCTTTGAGAGCTTGGAAATCCGCGCCTAATTCTTTGCGGGTTTCGGCTTTGAGTAAATAGCGATAAATAAACCAAGCCGAATAGCCTAATCCAACGGTTTCAAAGGTAGGTTTAACCAGAGGAATTTCATTAACAATATCCACAAGTCCCACTAACACTTTGAAGGTAATTAAAAAGGCAATAATTAAACCAACGGTGGTTAAGGGACGTTTATATTCTGTAAAGAAACTCCCGATATTTTCAGGAAGTTGAGATAAAAAGGCGAGAACTTCTTCTTTCATAGAGTCTAAAGGTTGAGTTGGAGAATCAACGACCACTTCGACGGATGAGGTTTCAGTGGTAACAGATTCATTATTCCTGAAAAGTTCATACGCTTCATCAATATTGACAGATGGTTGTTGAACTTGAGGAGGTTCAGGTGCGGGAAATGGCGTTGCAGTTTCGATTTCGGGTGCAACCCCGCCCGAATAAGCTGCAACTTCTCCAACAATTGTTTCATCGGTACCTGGAATGTCTTCCATGACGCTTTGAACAATCGCATCATCCGTTAATCGCGCGCTAGGGGTGAGTTGTTCTAACGCTTCTTCGACAACAGCATCATCCGTTAGGGGTTGATTAACGGATGAAACCGTTGGCAGTTCTGCTGATACCTGTTCAATAATGGCATCATCGGTAACGGCTTCTGTTTCTGTTGTTGGTGCGATCGCTATCTTAGCCTGTTCAACGACGGCATCATCCGTAAGCGGTTCACTTGGAGGAGGAGTCACAACAGGTTCTTCCTCAATGGCCGTTACCGCTTCCACAGGGGCATCTTCTCCGACTGTGGGTTCTGAGGCTACGGCTTCTGACACCACCTCTTCCGTCGCTTCTGATGAGTCTGAGGCGGGTTCCTCAATCGGTGTGACCGCTTCGACCGGAGCATCTTCTCCCACTGGGGGTTCCTCTGCGACGGGTTCTGAGGCGGGTTCCTCAATGGGCGTTACGGCTTCGACGGGGGTATCTTCTCCCACTGGGGGTTCGGCTGCGACGGGTTCTGACACCGCTACTTCCGTTTCTGCTGATAGTTCTGGGACGGGTTCTACAATGGGCGTTACGGCTTCGACCGGAGCATCTTCTCCCACTGCGGGTTCGGCTGCAACGGGTTCTGAGACAGGTTCCTCGACAGGCGTTACGGCTTCGACCGGGGCATCTTCACCCACTGCGGGTTCTGAGGCTACGGGTTCTGATTCCACCATTTCAACATCCGAGGTTTCCTCCTCAACATCAGGTTCTGAGGATGGAGATTCAGGGGAATTTTCGGTTGTTTCTCCTTGGGCTGCTGGGACAGGTGCGGGATCGGATTTGCCTTTAAACTTTTTCGATGCGGAAGAACTACCTTTTGCATCGGATGATTTTCGGGATCTAGGAGGATTTGCCATAAGATCTGCCTCTTGAATAATTAACCTTATAAAACAGCTTTAAAACGAATTAAATCAATCCCCTTTTGATGGAAAAGTAACCAAGATTCTATTAAATCAGGGCCGTGCATCGTTCCCATCAGTGCGGCTCTGAGCGATCGCATCACTAACCCTTTTTTCACATTGGCTGCTTTTGTTGCACTGTTAATAATTTCCTTGGCGCCCTCTGGGGTTAGAGATTGATCAGCCTGTTGAACTATCCTATCCTGAATTGCTTGCAGAATTGCGATCGCTCCGTCTTGTTGTAACTGAGCGTTTGCTTCTTCGTCTAATGTAACGGTTTGGGTGAAAAAGATTCGCGTCATTTCCACCGCATCCTTGAGAGTGGTTAAACTAGGGCCAATTAATGCGGTTAACTGTTCTAACCAAGGGCGATCCGTTTGGACATCCAATTCATAACCCGCTTCTTGCCAATAGGGAATTAACAAATCCGTTAATTCAGCCACAGGCATTTTATGAATATATTGACTATTAATCCAGTTCAATTTATCCCAATCAAATTTTGCCCCGGCTTTATTCACCCGGTCAAAATTAAAGTGTTTTGACGCTTCTTCTAAACTAAATAATTCTTGCGTGGCGTCGGGGGGAGTCCAGCCTAACAAGGTCATATAATTGGCAAGGGCTTCGGCGGTATAGCCCATTTTTTTAAAGTCGGAAATGGAGGTTACACCATCTCGTTTTGAGAGTTTCCGACCTTCCGCATTGAGGATTAACGGGGTATGGCTGAATTCAGGAATTGCAGCGTTAAACGCTTCATAGAGTAACATTTGTTTGGGGGTATTGGAGATATGATCTTCACCCCGAATCACATGGGTAATTTTCATATCAATATCATCCACAACCACCACAAAATTATAAAGGGGTTGCCCAATTTCACCGTGATTAGCAGCACGAGCGATGACCATATCGCCGCCTAAATCACTGCCTTTCCAAGTCACTTTTCCTCGGACTTTATCGATCCAGCTAATTTCTCGATCATCCTCTATTTTAAAGCGAATTACCGCAGAACGTCCTTCCGCTTCAAAGGCGGCTTGTTGTTCGGGGGTGAGGTGACGATGGCGGTTATCATAGCGAGGGGCTTCATTTTTGGCTTTTTGTTCCTCGCGCATTTGGTCTAATTCTTCTGGTGTGCAATAACACCGATACGCTAACCCTTTGTCTAATAAGCCTTGGATGGCTTGACGATACAAGTCTAAGCGTTGAGATTGATAAAATGGCCCTTCATCCCAAGTTAAGCCTAACCAGGTTAGCCCTTCAAAGATGTTTTCGGTATATTCAGGGCGAGAACGTTCTAAGTCGGTGTCTTCAATTCGTAAAACAAACTTGCCCCCCTGGTTGCGGGCAAATAACCAGTTAAATACAGCCGTTCTCGCTGTACCAATATGTAAATTTCCGGTTGGACTTGGGGCAAGACGAACTCTGACACTCATATCACTGTTTATTGTTTAGATTGAATTAACGTCAGGCCAGCTACACACTCCTGATACCTGAACAAAAAAAAGACAATACCTACCACCTTATCAGTTTTACAGTCACCAGTCATCAGTCACCAGTCAGAAGAAGGCAGGAGGCAGGAGGCAGGAGGCAGGAGGAAGAAGGAAGGAAAAATAGTCTTTTTGTCCCCTATTCCCTAATTCTTAATTCTTAATTCTTAATTCTTAATTCTTAATTCTTTTTAAATATCATTAAATGTTGTTGGGGGAGAATTGATTGGGTTTCTTGCCAGGTTAAGCCGACGGCTTCCATTTCTTTTTTAACTTGTTGTTCTGACATTTTGTGGAGATCTTTAATTAAAATAAACGGATTTTCTTTGCGATATTCTAATAATACAACTCGCCCGCCTGGTTTTAAGCCTTGAATAATGCCTTTCATCATTTCTTGGGGATATTCAAATTCATGATAGGCATCCACCATTAAGGCTAAATCAACGGTATTTGAAGGTAAATGAGGATTATCTAGGTCGCCTAAAATCGTTTCAACGTTTGGAATGTTTTCTTGTTGTTTAACAAAATCGATTAAGGATAACATTTCCGGTTGTACATCCACTGCTAGGACTTTACCTTGTGGAACTAAGGGACTGATTCTAAAAGTAAAATATCCGGTTCCGGCTCCAATATCAGCAATAATATCGGTGGGTTTAATATGGAGAGTGGCGATCGCTTTTTGGGGTTGTTCTGAGGGTTCTCGACCGGAACGTTCTAACCATCCTGCTCCTTCATGACCCATGACTTTTGCAATTTCTCGCCCTAAGTAAAATTTACCAATGCCATCAGGATGATGTCGAGTTTGATATTGATAAACGGTATCCGTTGCTGGGGTCGCACTGGCTACTTCTAAATTAATGTTTAAACACAATACCAAGCTCATCATTAATAAACGAGCTATTCTTCGACTGAAACGGGAAAACCAATCTTTCATCGGGGTTAACTTGATCAGAATAGTTCTAGAATACAACCGTAATGTAAAACTTTAGGATCTCTGCCACCGCGACTGCTGACTGCTATTGCGTTTAAGGTTAAGCTGGTAGTAAAGAGGGTCTAAATTGACATTTATATTTTGGATGAAAACCAATTATCCCTGAATCGCACTGTGCAATGGCTTTTTTTTGTACAGAGTAATAGTCAAAAACTCTTTAGCTGACAAGGCTATTAACGGCTCTGTTAGCTTTGTTCATGACGATAACAGGGTGGGGGTCAGGGTGCTATATAGACCCCGTTTTGAATAGGAGAATCGTTTGTGCGTCGAGAATACAATAAATTGGTGCGTGATCGCATCCCTGAATTAATTCAAAAATCTGGGTATCAATTTGATATGACTACGTTATCTGAGGCAGAATATCGGCAAGCTTTACGAGATAAACTGATCGAAGAAGCTCTAGAGGTTGCTCAAGCCACCGACCGCCATTTAGTGGCAGAATTAGCGGATTTATTAGAGGTGGTTGAAGCGTTAATGGAAAGTTACGGGATTGAAGATGAATGTATTTTATTAGAGCGAGATCAGAAACGAGCCGAAAAAGGCGGGTTTGATCGCAAAATTAAGTTACTCTGGACGGATGCGATCGCCTAAATTTTCACTTACTTTTTCGGGCAAAACTTTATCTGATCCACCTTTCAAGTTAAAGGATATGGTTCCTCTTCAACCGGAAGTTGAAGAGACTCTCCCTCCTCGGTTAGAAAATCCTAAACGGGTTTTAAAGTTATTACAGTCTTTGGCGATCGCTAAACCTGAAGATATTAATAAGTTAACGTTAGACCGAACTAAGTCTCTTGCTAAGGCATTAGGAATTACGCAAAGCGTTAATGGGCAAAAGAAAAAAGCGACTGTTTTAAAACAAGAAGTTCAGGAGAAATTAAAAGTATTGGGGTTATTATAAGCTGAAATGAATTCATTAATAAAAACATTTTTTTGCACAATTAAACTGTGCAGAGTATACTCATGTTTAAAGTCATGAATGATGAGCGAGTTATGGCAGTTACGCGAATTAGAATTGCGAAAGATAAGGCAGAATTAGTTCAAGCCTTAACGGAAGCGGAAGGAAAATCCGGGCCGTTTCAAACTTATGCAGATGTGATTGCTTTTGCGGCTTCATTAGGAATGCGGCGCAAAAAACGCACTCCGGTTGAGGTGGTTTCTAAACGAGATCCAGGGCCGATAGCAATGGAAATTTTTATTTCTAGAGGCTATGATCCGATTATTAAGTTAATGGCAATTACTGAAACAAAGGACAGTAAAATTTTATCTCCGTTTGAAAGTGAAGCCGAGGAAAGACGCGCTTTGATCTTTGAAGAATATGCCAATGGAGGATTAGAAATATTACAAGATGAATGTCGGGGAACAGTTGATTTTACTGACCGATTATTATTAATTTTAATAGCAGAGCGCGATCGCAAGCAACAACCTGAAGGGGAATTTGATTTAAGTCGATTTTTAGGATAGAGACGAATTAAGAATTAAGAATTAAGAATTAAGAATTAAGAATTAAGAATCGCGTAGCGTCCTGAGCGGAGCGTTGGCGTAGCCTGTGCGTAGCACTTAAGGATCTGAATTAAGAATTAAGAATTAGGCACTATTTTTTTAGGTATTTATTATTTAATCTTTCTTTGGATAGAGGTTTCAAGTGTTAATTCAGGTTAATATTAATAAATTATTCAGTTGTTATACCTAATCAAAATGAGTGACATTTTTAATTTCTTCAAAAAGATAATAAGAAATTATTAAAATTTTATTAAAATCTGTATCACTTCGACTTTAAAAGTGGACAGAACAAATTTTGATTTGTTAAGGTGGCTTTAGTTCAACGTGGAATTTTATTAAGTCCCTAAGATCAGGAGTACATCCCCATGAAGAAGGTACTAACTTCTTTAGCAACAATCGGTGTAACAATTTCAACAGTGGGTTTCGCCAGTCCCAGTCAAGCTGCTCAATTTTTCTATGGGTTAACGGGGGATAGTCGTCCCGATGTTACCCTCTCTGCTCAACAAGCAGAAGCTAATTTTCTAGCCAATTTCGACAATATTTATGTCGAAACCTTTGAAGGGTTTGAAACGGGAACAACGGCGGCGGGAGAGACTGTTTTAAACATTGATTTCCTGAATGGTGCAGAGGCGGTTTTAACGGGTGGTGGTGCAATTCGAGATGCGGCATTTGAAGGACTACACCCGATTTCTGGAGATAAATATTGGAGTTTAACGTTTGCAGAAGAAGTTCAAGATTCCTACACGATTTCGTTTACTCAAGGTCAAGCCGCAGTCGGTTTCTATACAACGGATATGGGGGATGCTGGAAATAACTTGTTTAGTCTTAACTTAAGCTATGAAGATGGTAGCGAACAGTTAGTTAATTTACCCCATGGAACAACGAATGCTTCTGAGTTTTATTTTGGTTATATTGACGCCAATCGACTGTTAAAAAGTATCACCTTCTTAGCCAATGGCCCCATTAATCAAGATGGGTTTGGATTGGATAATTTAACGATTGCGAATAAAGAACAAGTTACCACACCTGTTCCTGAATATAGTTCTGTTATTGCTTTATTCGGTTTAGCGGCGTTAGGTGTGGGTTCAATGCGGAAATACCGCCCTCAATAACAGTTTGTTATTCCTTGTCAATGTGCCTTTCGCTTCAGAAGATTTATGTCAGGAACCAGAAACCGGGTTTCTCTACAAAAACTTGAATTGTATCTGACCAAACTGCTAGAAACCCGGTTTCTATCTCTCAGCAAGGCTTAAGAAACCGGGTTTCTGTAGAAAACTTGAATTGTACTGATAAAACTCTTAGAAACCCGGTTTCTGGGCTTCCACAACTTAGTTTAGGGTATTGACTTAAAAGTCAAGTTTATAGACAGGTTAGCCCTTAAGTCTATTATCTCCTGAGTCGCCAATTTTGTCAACTGAGTGTTTATACAAAAAGAGCGATCGCGTATTCGCCACCTGTTTATCATATTTCATAAAATATCCCCCTTCGTAGGGGCGAGAAAACCTCGCCCTTACCCCCATTGATGGTCATCAAAATTAAATGATTATTACATCCAACCTAAACGAGCTTTCGCCATATTAACGGCTATTTTAATATTGGTTGAACTCAACGAAATTTTATAAGGATTATCAGGATTTTTGGGAGTTGGATCAATTGTAATCACATTCCCTCTCCAAAGTTCACTTTCTCTTGACCAGTCGAGGTTGGCTAATTCAGAAACTTTTTCTAAATCAAAGGTATGGCTATATTGGTCATAGGTGACATAGAGTAGCCGTCCTAAAATTTCTAACCCAAGACTCACCCCTAAAAGGCAGTTGTCTTTAAAACTGGCAACTTCATCAATGGTTAAATCATCTTTAGGCGTTGCTGCAATATATTGAGTATAGGGGCATTCTTCAAAAAATTGATTTAAACAACTGGCTAATTGTTCTGAAGCAATCTCTACATCATAATCGGTTAATTCATCACTAGGGTTATCTTTAAACACACAACCCACAAACCGGACAATATAATTCATTGTATAAATTAACTTCTGTTTGTTAGCCGGAGTGCCTTTAATTTTTTCGGTTTTTTCCTTGAACATTGAAACCAACTCAACCAACTGCTTAGTAACACCAATTCTGCCGGAAAATTCTCCAAAAGATACTAATAAAGATTTATCGAGTTGTCGAGTTTGTGCCATATCGCGAAAATCGGTTTGACACTGATTAAAACTACTTTCTAATACTAAAGTAATGGGAAAATCGTTATCAGCGATTAATTCGGCTGTTGCTTGATTTTCAATTAATTCATGAATTGCCCGTTTGCGATGTTGACCATCGGTAATATCAAGTTTTGTGGTTCTGGGAATTACTACAAAACACAAGCCTCGACCTAATTCGATCACGTTAATTTTTGTCGAATCAACATTAGCGGTTAATGTTCCAATAATCCAAGGTTTATTCTGTTTGACTCGTTTTGTAATATAGTCTTTAATTTCTTCTGCGTGACCTTTAACTTCTGGTCGGTTTTTGCCAGAGTCGGGGTCATTATTTAAAGAAGGTTGGGCTTGTAATAAGGTTGGTAAATCATAAGCTGGGACGTTAATTTGAATCATTTTGCGTTTGCCTTGTTCCAGCATTAAGCCTACATAGCACTTCTGACGGTGGTTTTGAGTAAAAAGAGGTTCTAATACGGAATCAATTCGCTGAGTTAATTCCGAAAGACCATTATTGCTTGTATTCATTTTAACGAGAGGATAAAGATTATATCTGTTTTTATTTTAAATCTTTTTCTGACCTTGTAAAAAAAATAATTGAGGCTTGAGATTTTTTAAATTAACTAATTTTTTAACTCAGATTTATTCAAATTTCTACGAATATTTACGGAGTTAAATATCGAAAATTAATTTCATTCGTAAAATTACGGAGAAACTTCAAGAAACCGGGTTTCTGTACAAAAGCTTGAATTAAATCGATAAAATTGCTAGAAACCCGGTTTCTATCTCTCAGCAAGGTTTAAGAAACCGGGTTTCTGTAGAAAACTTGAATTGTATTGACAAAACTCCTAGAAACCCGGTTTCTGGGCTTCCACAACTTAATTTAGGGTATTGACTTAAAAATCAAGTAAATGGACGTGTTAGCCCCTAAGTCTATTATCTCCTGTGCCACGAGTTTTGTCAACTCCTCTCCCCAACCTGAAATTTTTTCCAAAAATCAGGAGTAAAAATCTAGGATGACTAGGATAAAACCTCTGGTAAACCCACTTCTCTTGGTTTAACAAATTTACCGTCAAAACTGACTGCTTTATTTTCAAACGTCCTAGCATCCGCTAACGCCTTCCGTAACTCGGCACATTCCATCGGTTCTTGAATTCCTCCTAATAAATAGATGAGTAACTTCGCGGCTAACTCTTTTCCCGCGACCCTGACTCGTCGTTTATTCGGGTCATATAATACGCCATACCAAAGGGAGTGAGGATATTCCATGCCACTAAACCCCCCAGCGGCATCAAAGGGTTGCAATTTCCTAAAAATTTCTGTGATTGATTGCTTTTGATAAAATACCAATACCCCCAGCGCTGCGGCGACTGCGACTTGACCGACGGGACGAAACAGTAAATTTCCCTCGCCTCCTGGTTTCTCAAAGCTAAACCGACGCAAAGCGGGAGTTTCCCAGCCTTGTTCTAACCGTTGATAACTGGGTAAACTCGCCATCCCATCAAAAAATTGTTGTAACTCCTCCATACCTATTTCTAATTCTGCTTCGGTGGGTCGCAGCGGCACTAACCCCGGTTTTCCCGCTTTCCAATGGGGAAACTTCGGACTTAAATAGCGTTGACCCATATCGGTTAACGCTTGCAGAGTGGTTAAGACCGTTGACTTAGAGGCGACCGTTGCACTATCCCAATTAATTCTAGGGTTGCGTCCGGGTTTATCGCAAAATAAAGGATGGGAAACGGCGACCTGACGAGTGACAATAGAAAAGCCATCATCTTCATCTAATAGCGCCAACTGTCCTTTACTGAGTTTGACGGCCATTAAATTAACGTGAACAAAAATAGACCTCACCCGTTGTCTGGCTTCGGCGCGAGTTTCTCCTTTGACGACTGCGGGGATAAATTCTATTCCAACGGTTTCTTGTGCTAATTGTTGTAACTGTTGGGAAGTAATACCGAATTTTTTAGTCATCTCTCTAACGGTAATAGCATCCCCGATGGGTTTCTTCAGTTTGCTATAAGGTTGCAAGCGTCCCGTCCGCAAAAGTTCCATTAACCCTTGTATCCCCATCAGGCGATGTTGTCCATCTAAGGCAAACACGGATACATCGCTGGACATCTGCAAGAGTCCGAGTTTTCCTTGACTATCGAGGGGGAAAAATTCAATAGCGGACTGAGTGGCGCGTCCGTCTTTATCCCATTGGGAGGCGTTGGGGTCATCCACCCAAGGGGGACTCAGGACAACTAATAATGCTGGGAATTTATGGTCTTTATGGTTGGTGAGATATTGGGTTAATGTGGCTTGGCGTGACCAGTCGAGGGGACGTTGAAAAATATCTTCGACGGTTTCGGCGTCTCTTTCGACGTTACCTGTTTCGTCTAAATGGGGTTGAAAAAGTGGCAGTTGGGAAGCAAAGCCGACTTTTGAGGCTATCCATTCTAAGGTAACGGAACTGATGAAGGTTTCGGTTTCCGCCATTTGGTTTTTTTGGACAAAAAGGTG
>JBMDYE010000512.1:0-6675 GCA_048595135.1 Planktothrix sp.
AGTTTGCAGAAGAATTTTTAGTACGGGCGAAGCATTCGGTAGGTAGGGGCGAAGCATTCGGTAGGTAGGGGCGAAGCATTCGGTAGGTAGGGGCGAAGCATTCGGTAGGTAAGCTATCGGTTTTTATCCTAGATTACTGCCCGAATGCTTCGCCCCTACATCGGTTTTTATCCTAGATTAATGCCCGCTCATATCCCGCCCGTACATCGGTTTTTACCATAGATATTTGCCCGAATGCTTCGCCCCTACCGACGGGTGACTATTTTAGGCTTCAATCATTACCCGTAAATTGCCGCGTTTTTTAGTAACACGACAAGCCGTTGCATTGTCTACCCGTTCAAATTCCAAATCAAGAACCGTTGAACCAATTCTCAAGTTATGAATCGATAAATGATTAATCGATTCGGGTAACGCAGGGTCAATAATTCTTAACTGATTACTCGGTGCATCCGGGACTAAATTCATCATCATTTGTAATAACTGAAAAATACTGCCACTCGCCCAAGCTTGGGGAGAACAAGCCACCGGATACTTAACAGGCGCGCTTCCTTCCACACGGGGAAAACCGCAGAATAATTCAGGGGGACGCTGTAAAGGTTGCTGCATCGTCATATCAAATAACCCCTGCGCCACTTCAAAGGCATGGTCAACAAAGCCTATCGACCGTAACCCCAAGGCAATTAAACTATTATCATGGGGCCAAACGGAACCCGTATGATAGCCCATCGGGTTGTAAGCCGGAGACAAACTACTCAACGTCCGAATTCCCCAGCCACTGAACATATCCGGCGCTAACAACCGTTCTGCGACACTCTTGGCATTTTCATCGGTTAAAATTCCTAAATGCAGACAGTGACCGGGGTTAGAACTAATCCCATCAACGGGTTGACCATCGCCATCCAACGCCAAGGCACAAAAATCTTGGTCTTTTAACCAAAAATCTCGATTAAAGCGCTGCTTTAATTGTCGCGCTTCTTCTTGCCAACGGTCAGCTAAATCAATTCGTTTCCGCATTCGGGCAATTTCTGCCATCCGAACTTTTGCCGAATAAACATAAGCTTGCACTTCACATAACGCTATCGGTGCGGTGGCTAAAGTTCCATCTCGTTTAACAATACAATCCCCCGAATCTTTCCACCCTTGATTCACTAAGCCTCTGGAGGATTTTCTAAAGTAAGAAACATAACCGGTTTCTTGACATTTTCGGTCTATCCAATCCATCGCCGCCCTGGCATTTTGCCAGAGACGTTCTAAGGTGTCTTCATCTTGTGTCCACGCATAATATTCTGCATAAAGCATCAACCATAACGGCGTGGCATCAACGGTTCCATAATACGGGGTATGGGGGATTTCTTGACAGCGTGCCATTTCTCCCATCCGTAATTCATGCAAGATTTTTCCGGGTTCTTCATCTCGCCAATCATCATAGGTTTGCCCTTGATAATGTGCTAAAATTGTTAAGGTGGAACGGGCAATATCGGGGTCAAGAATTAACGATTGAGAGGCGGTAATAATTGAATCTCGACCAAACAAACAGGAAAACCAAGGCACTCCGGCGGAGATTCCTTTTTCGTTACCAAAGGTTTGTCGCAATAGGAAAATATCCTGTTCCGCTTGTTCAATCACGCGGTTAAAACTGCGATTATTAGAGCGAATTTTTGTACAGGAATTGCGCCATTGTTGTTCCTCCATTAATTCTGCGGCTTTGGCTTGTCCTAATGTTAAAGGGGCAGGAACCGCAGAAGTCGGGCGATTATTGGTTAACATTTGCAACCGATATCCCAAATGGAGCGTTTGATGGGATTCTAAATTCAGTTGCCAAATCGCAGTTTTTCCTTTAATTAAATCGGGTTGATGATGAACAAATTGAATGCGAGATTCCATGAAACTTCCATCTAATCCCTGATAAGCCAGGTTAATTTCTTTAACAGGGGGGTCATGGCGGGGAAGTTCTTCTTCTGAGGTTTCTGGTTTAGTTTGGAGACGGAATAATTGACCTTGTTTATCGCGATTAAAGCCGCGAATTTCAAATAAATCTACAAAATCAGAATCAAAGCTCAGACTCAGTTCAAATTTAACGGCAGTGGTGCTATAGTTGGTTACTTTAATTTCTTCAAATAAGCCACCATTGAGAACAATTTCTCGGTCAATCCCAATGGTTTCAGCATGAATTTGCTCTCCGATTCTAGGGTTCGCACATAAGACGGACAAGACAAATCCTTTCTGAGCATCACTACTCAGAAGAATCGGAGGTTGTCCGTTGACTTGCAGTTCTAAACGAGATAAAAAGCGAGTATCATGGCAAAATAATCCTAAGCTCGCTTGACGTTCATCGCCTAAAACCTGAGCAATATTGCCGACTGTATCCGTAATTAGAAATAAATCGTCATCTTTGAGCGTTAATGTTGGTTGAGGTCGCTCATTAACAACAGTTGGCCACTCGGAAACAGGTAGTTCCTCAGCAGGAATGAAAACTCTGCCGTCAAATTCAACTTGTTCTGGCATCATGACTTAACGATTGTGATTTTTGCTCAAAATACTCCTTGTTTTTTAGTATAAAACTGGATTTCCAGAATGGCCTGTCATTTAGTAAAAAAAAAATTAAGTATTCCCGATGAATTCAGTTAATCTGTTAATATATATTAAACTTTTAACAAATGGCTTCATTCTCCGGTTAAGGTTAATATTGCCTTGAAGAATTGTTAATTGATTGTTGAATAGCTATCGCCCGCAACCGTTAATATTGATGGGTTTAATTTTAAAAAGTTGGGTTATATTCCATCTTTAAATTTTTGTTAAACATCCGTATTGTGTAGAGACGCGCCAATAACCTTCGGTATGGCTTCGCCTGGGCGCGTCTCTACGTGGGGTTTAGGGAATTATCTGTGGCATCGGATGGAATATGATTAGATGAACTAAGATACCTTCAAATCAATTCCTGGGGTCGGTTGCAAGGTCGCAACAGAACCAGAAATCGGTAATAACCGTTCATCCATAATCGATTCAGCTAAGATACGCCGATATAAATCGCTTAACTGAATGGCGACGCCCGCCCAACTAAAATTCTCACTCACTCGAACTGACGCTTGACGTCGTAGTTTTTGCGTCCAAACCTCATCGGAGAGAATCCGGTCAATGGCTGTTGCAAATCCAGCAACATCATGGGGTGGGACTAATAAACCTGTTTCTTCAGGAATCACGGTAAATTTCAAACCCCCCACATTAGACGCAATCACTGGAGTTCCGCAAGCCATCGCCTCAATCGCCACTAACCCAAAGGGTTCATAGTGACTCGGAACCAGACAAACATCCGCCGCCGCATAATAAAGCGGTAAAATATCATGGCTTAAGCGTCCGGGGAATATCGTCATTTCGCTTAAACCGAGTTCAGCCACAATTCCTTCAATCCGACGCCGTTCTTGACCATCGGCTTTATCGGGGTCTGAACCCCCGGCTATCACCAGTTTAAAGGGTTCTTCGCTGCGAGTTTGGCATTGATGCACCGCCCGAACAATGGTTTCAATGCCCTTACGGGGGTCAAAACGTCCCACATACAGAACAATCTTTTCATCCGGGTTAAACCCTAACGTTTCCCGCGCTTCCGGTTTAGAAATCACATGGAATCTATCCAAATTCGTTCCGCAGGGAATGATGGAGATATGACCTTGTTGGGACACTAATTGCCGTAAAAATTCTTCTTCCTGGGGACTGGTGGCGACAACGGTATTGGACTGTTCTAAAATTTGCTGTTCAACGCTGAGGCGCGTTTGGGCACTCGCGGGACGGTTAGCAACGGCTTGATATTTCACCATTCCCAAAGAATGATAAGTATGCACTAACTGTACATTGTGGTGGTGTTTTAGTTGCAGTCCCACCCAAGCGGATAACCAATAGTTAGTGTGAACCAGGGGATAATTTGTTCCTTCTTTGGCTTGGAATTTTTGAAAGGCTTCGACAAATTCCGGCAAATACTCAAATAACTCGTCACGGGGAATATATGCTTCTGGCCCTGCGGTCAGTCGAATGGTGCGACAATAAGGGGCGTGTTGAACAATCGTGGGTTGGTCGGGATGAACCTTGCGGGTAAACATATCCACCTGCCAACCCAGTTTTGCTAAGGCTTCACCGACTTGACGGACGTATACATTTTGACCGCCTGCTTCTTCTTTGCCAATTTCAACCGCAGGGTCGCCATGTACAGAAATTAACGCAATCGGTTGTCGATTAGGGCTACCTAAACGGGGAGATAAAACCGTTGATTTTTTCTGTTCTTTAGACATTCCGTTGTGGTTTTGTCCAGATTGATTGAAATTAGATAAATTCACCATGATTGTTTTCCGAGGGATTAATAATCAGTCACCAGTCACCAGTCACCAGTCATCAGTCACCAGTCACCAGTTATAAGTTTTTCAGTGTTTTTGTCGAGAGTTCTGAAGTTGATGCTTTAACCGTTGAGAACTGTAAACGCTTCACTGATAACTGATGACTGATGACTGATAACTGATTTTTAAGCGACGTGCAGATTTTTGAGTTTTCCGTTTTGGGTAAAGCGTTCGGATAGCACTTTTTGATACATGGCTTCATAACCATCCGTCATTCGTTCTGCACTAAAATTCTCAATCACATATTGACGGCATTTTTCTCGATTGATGAATTCAATTTTATCGAGTGCTGCCACACATTCATCGAGATTTGTGCATAAATAACCGGAAATTCCATCAGCAATTACTTCCGGTGTGGAACCCATTTTTAATCCAATCACAGGGGTTCCCGTTGCCATTGATTCCACCATCACTAATCCAAAGGGTTCTCGCCAAGTAATCGGGAATAAGGTGGCAACCGCATTCCCCATTAATACACTTTTTTGATCATGATTGGCTTCCCCTAAAAATTCAATTTGGTAGCCATCACAATGAGGTTTGACTAAGGTATTAAAATAGTCTTGGTCAATGGGATCAACTTTTCCGGCTAGTTTTAAATGCCAACCTGTCCGTTTGGCAATTTCAATGGCTAAATGGGGGCCTTTTTCAGGAGACATTCGACCTAAAAAAGCTAAGTAAGGCGGATTATTTTCAGGTTGTGGATAAAATTCATAGGTGTTAACATCAATGCCGTTATACACCGTTCCAACATAGTTTAACTTGAGGCGCGGTTCCCGTTGATCATTAGAAATGCTCACAAACGGATGGTTGCGAGCATGAACAAACATTTTTTCATTGTCTGGGGTGAAAATACCATGTAACGTTGTAACGGTTGGTGTTTTCACTAACCCTGCAAAGGGTAAGGCGGCACAACCCATGTGGGAGTGAATAATATCAAATTCTGACGCTCGTTCGTAGACTTCAGCTAACTGCAACATCTCATAAATTCCATATTCTTTGACGGAAGAATCTGACCGTAAAGAATAGGGGTGAACAGATTCGAGTTTGGCTTGGGTAATCGAATCTCCAGAGGCAAATAACGTGACTTCATGACCCCGCCTCACCAGTTCTTCGGTTAACAATCCAACGACTAATTCAGTACCCCCATAGGCGGGTGGTGGAACTCTTTCCCACAAAGGGGCTACTTGTGCAATTCTCATGAAAACCTCCTGTATTATCGGGTATCTTCAGGTAAAATAGAGACTGGAATTTCTCCTCACAATATGGTTGAGTCAGTTCTACATATCTGAAGTTTTAATAAGAAATTGTTGATTTTGTAAATGATCTTAAAGTAGTGAAAACCGATCTAAAATAGGTTCGGTATCCTCTACCAAACTTAAGGTAGACTTTGTTAATCTTACTCTTCTGTTTAATCAAATGTCATCTTCTTTTTGAGGGAGACTAATTTCATCCTTTTAGGAGAATTTATATGAACTGCCAAAGGATAAAATTTAAAAATTAATATTTATATAGAGGAAATGATATCAGGATAGACTGTTGCCTGATCAGATTTAGCTTGTCATCTTAAACTAAAAATAGATTCAAACAATTTCATGAAGTTAATCAATAAAATTGCGATCGCCTATCCATCTTTTAGCAAAGATTTGATGTCAAGTGCGATCGCATTTCAATTGATTCTAAATATTTAAAACGTTTGTTTATTGTTAAGCCTTCTCGTCCCTGAGAGTGCCTCCTACCTTCTAGATCTAAAAAAGGGCTTTTCCCCTAAGATCGTTGTTGTTGATAAAACTGTAAAACTTTTTGGGTATAAGTGGCGATTTGACCTTGATTATATTGGTTAGGGTCGCCTGTCATCCACCAAGAAGCGGCTCGACGCACCGCAATAGCTTCATTATTTTGGCTTTTCGGATATTCTTCTTTGACGACATCTTCCATTACACAAGCTAACACCTGTCTTGCTTTCGCCGTATCTTTTTCAAATTCAGCAGGTGTCATTTCTTGACCCGTACACAGCCTCGACCAACGGGGAATATTTTCTGGTTTAATTTGCCAAGCGGAATAAAGTCCATCATTGGGGGTTCCCGTTTGAGGCGCTGCTAAACGTAACGCTTCCACAAGAGCGGGTATTCGCACACTAGACGCTTGAGCATAAGCCGGAAGCGTCCATAACATTAACATCCCGATCACGAGTTTCCATTTGAATCCCATTGTTAATTCTCCTGCATCCTGATGGCCAGATTTTAGCATTCTGTGCCATAACCCCTCTGTTGGGTCTCTATCCAATGGTAGAAAA
>JBMDYE010000513.1:0-10588 GCA_048595135.1 Planktothrix sp.
GATACCGTTGGCATCAATAGCCGTTTAGATGCAGTTCAAGCCGCAATTTTACGGATTAAACTACGGTATTTGGATACCTGGAACCAACAACGTCGTCAACTGGCAAACCGTTATCAACAATTGCTGCAACCCATTCCGAAAGTTATTACCCCTGAAGAAATTCCAGGGGGACGCAGTGCTTGGAACCAATACACTATCCGCGTTGAGTCTACCCCAGATCCGTCATCTCAACAACGGGAGTCTTTGCGAAACTACCTGCAACAACAGGGAATTGGATCAATGATTTACTATCCCATTCCCTTGCATCAGCAGCCGGTTTACCAAAACTTAGGGTATCAACCCGGTCAATTGCCCGTTGTGGAACGAATTTGTCATGAAGTTTTGTCATTGCCGTTGTTTCCTGAACTCTCTAGTCAACAACAAGATCAAGTGATTTACGCCATTAAAGAAGGGCTTGCTCAAGAAATCCAGTTAGCAAGTTAGAAAGCTTGTGATTTTGTATACTAGAGTTAATCAAATGTTAAAAAATTTCATACAACAACGTTGATGATCGGATAATCTGGCTTCAGGTTTGCCGATCAAATCAAATTGGTCGTACCTAATACAGTGATAAAAAAGGAATATTACGGAGTGAATCCAAACCCAGTTAATTCAAGACGACGCTATGATCCAGAGGAGATCGCCCGAACCTATGGTCGTCGTCCTTGGCTAGCGATCGGGCGTGCGATTACCGTGATCTGGTACTTTAGCGGATTTCTTTTGGGGTTGTTATGGGACAGGTGGCAGCACCGAGAGGCAGAACAAACGCCAAAACGAGCCGCCCATCTACGAGAGGTTTTGACTCGCCTCGGCCCGACTTATATTAAAGTCGGTCAAGCGCTCTCCACTCGTCCTGATTTAATTCGCAAGGATTTTTTAGAGCAATTAACCAAGCTTCAAGATCAATTGCCACCTTTTGATCATAATCAGGCAATGCGAATTATTGAAGCCGAATTAGATCAAGATTTAGAAGGCATCTTTAGCAGTATTTCTTCTCAACCTGTTGCCGCCGCTAGTTTAGGTCAAGTGTATCGCGCCCGTTTGCGAACGGGGGAAGAAGTGGCGGTAAAAGTACAACGCCCGAATTTACTCCCGGTTTTGACATTAGACTTATATTTGATGCGTTGGGCGGCGGGATTATTTGCTCCTTTATTGCCGTTAAATTTAGGTCATGATTTGACCTTAATTGTCGATGAATTTGGCACGAAATTATTTGAGGAAATTGACTACCTCAATGAAGGGCGAAATGCTGAACGTTTCTCGGCTTATTTTGCCGATGATCCGAGTATTAAAGTTCCGGCGATTTATTGGCGTTATACCACCATTCGGGTGTTAACCTTGGAGTGGATTAATGGCTTTAAATTAACGGATACGGTTAATATTCAAGCCGCCGGATTAGATCAAGATACTTTGATTAAAATTGGGGTAACAGGTGGGTTACGTCAATTATTAGAATTTGGCTTTTTCCACGCCGATCCGCACCCTGGAAATTTATTTGCCATGCCCGATGGACGAATGGCATATATTGATTTTGGGATGATGGATCAGTTGGAACAAAACACCAAAGAAACTTTAGTAGATTCAGTGGTTCATCTGATTAATAAAGATTATGATGAATTAGCCATTGATTTCGTCAAGTTAGGATTCTTATCGCCTGAAACCAATATTAAACCGATTATTCCGGCTTTAGAATCGGTGTTAGGGGATATTATCGGGGAAAGTGTTAGGGATTTTAATTTTAAGACGATCACCGATAGTTTTTCGGAATTGATGTATGAGTATCCGTTCCGAATTCCGGCAAAATTTGCCTTAATTATTCGTTCTTTAGTGACTCAAGAGGGAATTGCCCTCACTTTAAATCCTGATTTTAAAATTGTAGAAGTGGCTTATCCTTATGTAGCACGACGATTATTAAATGGCGAAACGCCAGCGTTACGACGTCGGTTAATCGAAGTGTTGTTTAAGGATGGGAAATTCCAATGGCAGCGATTAGAAAATATGATTGCGATCGCCCGTTCAGATCAAAATTTTGATATTCTACCGACGGCTCAATTAGGGTTAAAATACTTACTGTCGGATGAAGGAGAATTTCTCCGCCGTCAAATTATTTTAGCCTTAACAGAAGATGATCATCTTCATACTCAAGAAGTTCAACGGTTATGGAGTTTAATCCAACCGGAGCTTCAACCCCGTCGCATTTTAGATGCTGCTTGGGGTGCCATTTCCCAACTGTCTGGCGCCGCAGTGGCGATTAAGTAAATGTTGGGTTTAGGTTTGGGGGAAATCTACCCCAAGCCTAAATTAAGGCTAAGATTTGATGTCCTCGTTTCTCCCGTATCCAATCAGAAGAAAAAAGGTATTTTTCAACTCATGTATACTTATTACGAACCACCCTATTTTTTATTAGTTGCGGGTTTATTTATTGGGATCACATCCTGTACTGCTTTTGTCGTTAGTCTCAAACAATTATTAAAGGAATGGTCAAAAAATCGTTCCAGTCGAAATATTGCCAATTTGCGGGGGATGCAAGTATTTTTTCCTTTTGTTGGGGTTGCGTTAGGAATTTGTATTTTTCTCGCCTCCTGTTTACAAATTTTTGCCTTCTCTGCAACCATTGCTTATAGTTTTTCTGTTCCTTTAACAATACTAATGTCAGGATTAGTTTGGTATCAACTCACCCGTTTATTTATGCAATTGGAACAACGAGGATTTAAAGGCATTAACTTAGATGATTTAAGTTTAGGAAAAATCATCCCTCAACAAAACCCCCGTCAAGACTAGGGAAGAATTAAGAATTAAGAATTAAGAATTAAGAATTAAGAGTTTAACTGCCCACTATGTTACTGATTACTGTACGGGCGAAGCATTCGGAAGACAATTGATCGGTTTTTATCCTAGATTTCTGCCCGAATGCTTCGCCCCTACTGATTTTTATTCTGCAAACCGATTAATATCTTGATTTGAGCCAATCACAACAATCATTGTTCCTTTATAAAGTCGGCGATTAGAAAGTGGATTGATTTCCATTTTATCCCCTTCATTTTTAATCGCTAATAAATTTAAACCATAACGTCTGCGGAGTTCTAATTCTGCAATCGTTTTCCCATCAAATTCATCAGGAACAATCATTTCAACAATACTATAGTCCGCATCAAGTTCAAATTGTTCTAATAAACGAGGACGGGTTAATTGTCTGGCTAATTGTTGTCCCATTTCTTGTTCAGGAAATACAACTAAATCCGCTCCCACTTTTTCCAATAATTTAACATGGGTTTCCGAAGAAGCCTTGGCAATGACATTCGGAACACCCCCTTCTTTTAAATTTAATGTGGTGGTGATACTCGCTGCTAAAAAACTTCCAACGGCGACAATCACCGTATCAAATTCTAAAATTCCCGATTGTCGAAGGGCTGAGGTTTCAGTGGAATCTAACTGCAACGCATGGGAAGCAATTTGATCACTTAACGCTGAAATAACTTGTTTTTCTTCTTGATCGATGGCTAAAACTTCATACCCTGCATTATACAGTGTTGCACAAACAGCACGACCGAATCGCCCTAATCCAATGACCGCAAATTGTTTTTTCTCGGTTCTAAGATTCCGTAAAAAATTCCAAGATGAAAGGTTCATATTTGTAAGTTTGAAATTGAGAAAAAATTGAATCTCTTAATTCTGATTAAAATTCCGAGTAAGATTGATGAAAGGTATTGCTGACCTCAGACTCTTCTATCTTTCAAGTGGGTAACTATCCAACTAAAAGATTTTCTTCAGGATACTCTACTGAACTCGGTTTGGGATCACCGAGAATTGCAGACATTAATAACAACACACCAACCCGACCGATATACATTGTAATAACAATTACAACTTTATTCAAGCTGGATAAACTAGCCGTAATTCCCGTCGATAACCCAACAGTTGCAAAGGCAGAAACCACTTCAAATAATGTGGGAGCAAGTGCAATTTCAGGTTGGCTTATAGAAGCTAACATTGTTGAAAAAGTGACAACTAAAAGTGACCCGACTAAAACACCAATGGCTTTAATAATTAAAGGTGGGGGAATTTGACGTTTATAACAAATCACTTCTTCTCGACCTTGAAGGGCAGAACGAGTTGAGTTAAATAAAAGGCGAACGGTTGTTGTTTTGATCCCGCCTCCGGTTCCTCCGGGGCTGGCTCCAATTAACATAAAAATGATGGTAATAAATAAACCTGCAACCGTTAATTGCCCATTATCAACAGTGTTAAATCCAGCCGTTCGGGTCGTTACGGATTGGAACCAAGCACCCATTAATTGGTAAGGAAAACTTAGATTTCCAAAGGTATCAGGATTTCTAAATTCAGTGAAGAAGAATAGAATTGTTCCCGTAATCAATAAAAACAGTGTTGTTGAAGTGACTACGCGAAAATGAACTGAAAAATCCCGGCGAATTGGCTTTTTAGAAAGGCGATTACTAATCCAAAAATAAAGCTCTTGAATGACTTGATAACCCAAGCCACCAAAAATAATTAAAAAGGTAACTGTAAAATTCAAGAGCGGATTTTGAACATAGCGAATAAAGTTATCGGTAAATAAACTAAAGCCGGCATTATTGAAGCTGTTAATACTGTGAAAAACCGATAACCATAAACCCTTAGTTAATCCAAAGTCAGGAACAAACACGAATAACAGTAGAAAAATACCTGCTAACTCAAATAAAACGGTGGTCACAGCAATGGATTTTAATAAAGGAATAGCGCCACCGATTCCCGATGCGTCTAAGGATTGTTGTAAGGCTAATTTATCTTTTAAGCCAAACTTCCGACCTAATAGGAGTAATAAAAAAGTGGTCACGGTCATATAGCCGAGACCACCAATTTGAACTAACAGCACCAAAATGAACTGACCCCAGAAGGAATAAAATTTTCCGACATCAACAACGGATAAGCCCGTTACACAAACGGCGGAAGTCGCTGTGAATAAAGCCGTTAGTGGATCACCCCAAGAACCATTGCTAAGAGAAAAGGGCAGACTCAATAGAATAGTGCCAACCGCAATCACAGCAAGAAAACCTAAACAAATTGTTCTAGATACGGTCATGGATGAGTTAAGCCTCGATCTCCAATTTGAGTAATAGCGAATTAAGGTTATATAGGATCATAATTCTAAGTGAACCCGTTACGATGATGTGATGAACTCAACCTTATACCAACAAATTCAGAACTTGTATGATTCTTCCTCTGGACTGTGGGAACAAATGTGGGGAGAACATATGCACCACGGTTATTACGGGCCAGAGGGCAACTTGAAAAAAGAACGGCGTCAAGCCCAAATTGACTTAATTGAGGAACTGCTACACTGGGGTATCCCAAATCAAAATCACAATTCTTTACCATTGTCCCAGATTTTAGACGTCGGTTGTGGCATTGGTGGCAGTACCCTTTATCTGGCGGATCGGTTTAAAGCACAAGCCACTGGAATCACCTTAAGTCCGGTTCAAGCCCAACGCGCCACTGAACGCGCCCAAGCCGCAGGTTTAAGCGAGAAAACTCAATTTCGGGTGGCGGATGCCTTAGAAATGCCCTTTGAAGCCAATACCTTTGATTTAGTGTGGTCATTGGAAAGTGGCGAACATATGCCCAATAAAATTAAATTTTTACAGGAATGTTATCGGGTCTTGAAACCAGGTGGAACGTTAATTATGGCAACTTGGTGTCACCGTCCCGTTGGGGGTGATGCGGGACAATTGACCGACGAAGAGCGGTATCATCTCGCCGAAATTTATCGGGTTTATGCGTTACCTTATGTGATTTCTCTACCCGAATATGAAGCGATCGCAACTCAAATCAACTTTCAAAACCTAGAGACCGCCGACTGGTCAAAAGCCGTCGCTCCTTTCTGGAATGTCGTGATTGACTCCGCCTTTGATCCCCGTGCTATCATCGGCTTGCTATTGAGTGGTTGGACAACCATTCAAGCCGCCTTATCACTTGGACTGATGAGCAAAGGCTACGAAACCGGATTAATTCGCTTTGGTCTATTAAGAGGAAATAAATAGAATTAAGAATTAAGAATTAAGAATCGCGCAGCGTCCTGAGCGGAGCGTAGGCGTAGCCTGTGCGTAGCACTTAAGGATCTGAATTAAGAATTAGGGAACAGGGAAGAGATGAGAAGCACTAATTACTGATAACTGTAAAGACTGGTAACTCCTACACTGATAACTGATAACTGATAACTGATAACTGATTAAAAACGGTACACCTGACCATCTATTAACAGTCGGGTGATGCCTTTGGCTTGGAGGTGGGGGGCAGCTTTTCTGAGGAGACGACCATCGGGAACTTTAAAGACCCGTTGGTTCCGTCCAGAAAACCGACTCGCCACCCGATGATTATCAAAAACAGGTAAGGTTTTTTCCTGAATTTCTTCTTCTGGAATTCTGCCTAATTCACTAAAAGCCCGTAGGGGTTTCGCAATCAATTCTGAGGAACGATCAATCACTAGATAACAGGTTTTCGGGAGGGCTGTTTCCGTTAAAGGCAAGATTTTGACCAAGGTGGTACTATTGCCCATGAGGGGATGGGAAAATAACCGTTGATTTTCCTCCTCGTCCTCCTCGTCCTCCTCGTCTTCATCCCCATACTCCCCTAGATAATCGTCTTCATTCTCCTCATCGTCCTCATCGTCTCCATTCTCCTCGTCATCCTCCTCATCATAATCGCCAAACGCAGTACCGCCTTGTTCAAGGAGATCATCAGCGAACAGTTGCTCTAAGCGAGACGTTTGTGGGGGATAATTTGAGGGTAGAGACTGGTCAGGATCGGGTTCTGAATCTATTGGCGTTTCATCAAGATCCGATGGGGTCAGATCAGCAACAGAAGACCGTCTCCGCCTCCGAGTCGGGGATGGGATTGGTTGGCCTTGAATTGTTAAAGGTTCTGGTTCTTGCGGTTGAACCGCGACAATGGATTCATGGAGATTTGGACTATCCTCAATCTCCTCAAGTTCTTCAGTATCCTCTAGGGAAGAACGTTTTCCTGTACGATGAAGACGCTGCTTCTGAGTTGTCAAAATGTCATAGACATCTTTAGGCACAGCATTTTGGAGAACTCGTCGCACAGTAGAACTGCTAACTCCATATCGTTCCGCCAGAGTAATGGTTGTTTCCTCTGGGATATCTTGATAGAGTCTAATAATTTCCAGCTTTTCAGCCTCAGACAGTTTCGTGGATGTCATTCGAGTGGGAAGTGCAAATTTAGGTTCTTAAGCTTTAGCCGTGCGTCGGCTGCGTCGGCTTTGACGAGAACGAGTTGAGATGTCGTACTCTAAAATCGCTCCAACCGCAAATAAAACGCCCGTAAACACAAAGAAGACTTCTAATAAGCCTCCGCTCTCATATTCCCCCTCTAAGCGCGAATCCGACCATTTAAAATACATATCGGCAATGTAGAGGGAAAAGATCGCAAAGGCAATCATCCGCCAGGACTGAGAAAACCGTCCGCCCCAGAAGGCAAGAATCAATGCCGTTGCACAGATTAACAGAAACACATCTCCCATGATGTAAAACAAGTTCACTCCAAAGGCTAAGGGTTCTAGCTTTTGGTCAACCTGTCTCACCCAGAGGGGAACATCGGCGGATTCTTCTTCTGCTTCTGCTTCGCTGACTTCAGGAGCCGGGGTTGTGGCATTGGCGGAGCCGATTTTAGGAGCCGTTGAGGCGGGGGCGATGGTCGTCGAAGCAGAAACTTGCTGTTCAATGGCGGCAGGTTCTTCTGAGCCCACTAATCCAAAGAAGGTTGGATCAGCAACCCACAAGCCCAGAAGGGTTCCTACCAGTGCCACACCAATCAACACACTCCACTGCCACAGTTCTAAATCAACCCGTTTAGACAGAACCGCGAGCAGCATTCCGGCCCCCAGGAAGATATAACTGAGAAGGTAAAAGGCATCGGCAATGGAAACGGCGGGATCTAATTTCCAGACCACTTCCCAGATCCCAAATAAAACACCCCCAACAAAATAGAAAAAGACCCCCAAACCAATACAGAGCCAGACATTACGACCGCTCACCATTTGGGGGCTTTGCCAATTTCGATAACAAACAATAGCTGCCCCTAGAAAGGCAGTCAGTTCAAAAACATACGTTCCAATGGAGTACCAAAGCGGTAACTCTTCATCGGCGGTGGTCACGCTAAACAGCAGGAAGAATAACAAGGCTAGAACAGCCCAGACAATCCCTGCAATGACCATTCCCTGTGCAGAAAACAGCGCGGAAGTCCAGGAGGATTTTTGCTGTGAAGTGCTACTCATAAGATTAAAATAACTAGCAACTCAAAATTTTTAGACTAAGTTTGAATGCTGATAGTCTTTGGCTCCAGCTTCTTTAAAATTGTCTTTACTCTAGCGTCCCATATTTAGGTCAGATCAGCTAGTCTAACATGGTTTAATTCATGACCCAGAGCTTACCCAAAGCTGACTGATTCAGCCAACTCAGAAATTGATCTCGGTCATCGGCGGCCATTCCTTCGAGAACTTCTTCCATCCCCTCAGCAAAACTGGTATTGCCAAAATAGCCTTTTCCTAAGTGATAAAGTTCTTGCAATAAAGTGCTAAGGTGATTTTCCTGCCAAGGAGGAACTTGCAGACTTTCGAGCGGGTCGATGGTCAGCAAGGTTTTCACAGCCTCGGCGTTGTCCGTCTGAGGAAATTTAGACTTCTGAAAAATTTTCATTAAATCTTTTTCAAAAGACCCTGCTTGTCGGGCGCCTAATAAGTCTTCTATATCAAAGTAAACGGCTTGCAGCAGCAGTAAACAAGCTTGAGTCAGAACAGAGAGTTTGCTGTCTGTTCCGCCTTGACCTTCTCCAATCAGTTGATCTAAGCGGACTTTTCCCCAGACGCTATATCGTTCGGGTTCTTCTAGTAAAACACAAGCTTTACCTTTCTTATCCGTTAGATCCCGCCAAAATGCTCTCGCCTCGTCTGCTTGCTGGGCGGGGAATACTTTCATTAGACGAAATGTCTGTCCCTGATAATTTAAAACAGGAATCTGCTGATCTCGATGGGGATGCTGAACTGTCGTTATTTCAACATCCGTTCGTTTCAGTATAAACATGACACTATGCACCTACTCCTGTCATGGATCGAGGCTGTGTTTGTAATTGTAGTCCTTAACTTCTATCTCCGGCTAGAAGGATGAAGGATTATGACAACTGATGAGCGTTATGTCCCTTTGGGTTAAGACCAAAAAACTTCATCAGCCGCCTGAGTTGCGATCGCCGTTCTCACCTTTATTCCAGAGGGATAAAGAGTTAGACGTTAGGTAGTTTACCTTAACCTGGCAATTCCCAGCCGTTTACTAAAAAACTTTTATCATTTTGTTAAAATAAAATGCTATACTGTAAAATCTGTATAGACATGGGTGTGTAACTCAGGTGGATAGAGTAGCGACCTTCTAAGTCGTCTGTCGGGGGTTCGAATCCCTCCACACCCGTTAAAAACCAAGTCTTCTAGCCCGTAATTTTTCCCCCAAATGTCTACGCGATGTCTCCAAAATTTTGGGAGTATAAAGGGTAGGGGCTAGGCACGCCTCGCCCCTACCTACAGAGGATCATTTGAACATTAACAATATGACTGTGATCATATTGTCGATTGGTCAACCGATCTAGCTAGAAACCCAGTTTCAGTTGACTCCTCTATCTTAAATGTCGTGAGAGGACTCGCGCCACAGTCGTTAGACTTGGCGGAGAGATGAATCACGACAAACACAAAACATGAGTGATAACGAATACAATTTAATTTTCTGGGGTTGCTTGTTGTTCAACATATTTCTTTAACTGTTCAACAGTGATACCACCACAACTAGCAACAAAATAAGAACCAGTCCAAAAATAAGGTTTGTTATAAAAATACTTTGACCCCAACTCGGGAAACTCTTTTCTGATTAACCTACTACTAACAGTTTTAAGATTTCCGATTAATATTGATAGAGGTTTATCAGGTTTATAGTCAATCAATAAATGAACATGATCAGGTTCACCGTTAAATTCCAATAAGGTACAATCCCATTTTTGAAGCGTATCTGTGAATATTTCTTTTAGCCTTGCCAAGATTTCCGTATTTATAGCTTTTCTGCGATACTTCACAACGAATACGATGTGAGCGTTAAGTTTGTAAACCGACCTAAAACCTTTATGATACATAGTTGACACTTCTAAGCGTTAAATGCTATCTTAACAGAATATTATTGATATGTAGCAGCAATGTTGGATACTCTCCGAGTAAGAATTTACCCAAGCAAAGAACAGGAAACAGCTTTAGCTAAAAGCTTTGGTTGTTGTAGATTTGTCTGGAACTACTACTTGGACAAGACGAATAACCAATATAAGGAAACTGGGAAAGGGTTAAGTTATTGTGATATGGCAAAGGATTTAACCCAACTCAAAAAATTACCCGATTATTCTTTCTTGCAAGAGGTTACTGCTGCTACATTACAACAGTCTCTAAAGAATTTGGAATCAGCGTTTAAGAACTTCTTCCAAAAAAGAGCTAGATTCCCTAAATTCAAGA
>JBMDYE010000514.1:0-1539 GCA_048595135.1 Planktothrix sp.
CCATACAAAGCAGGTCCAGTGAAAGCGTGGGTTATGTCAGAGGATGAACTAGCAGCATATAGGCAGCAGCATCCACCCAAGCCATATAAAAAGAGACTCAGACGTAAAGACTGGCGTTGGCAGCGCACAGATCAATCCGTCGAGTCTCAGCGGTAAGAATTCACATCAGTTCAATGTGAGTAATTAAACTTAGGAACCTTAATTATATCACATTGGAGTGAAGATTGTGAATAGACCGCAGACTATCTCATTAACAAAAAACGAGCCTTTCACAACATTAGTTGAACAAGGCAAGGTACAAGTGATCGTGCTGGACGGGATCAACAACACAGCGCATTACATAGAGGCTCCCGAACACGGTCACACAATCATTGAAACGATTAAAGGAAATTTTGACCGAGTTAGATTTGATTTCAGTTATAAAACTAAACGATAGCAGGGGTTCATCCCCTGCGGGGGAGGAAATACCATGAATTTACCTAAACATGTCGAGCTTTCACAGGCAGTCAAAGCCTGCAAAAACAAAGCGATGACAATAGATGATGCAGCTGCATATATAGGCGTGCCGAAATTTTTCGTACCAGTGCTTGCTGATTACTGCCCTGACCTAATCATTCAGGGAAATGTAGTCATGGTAAAAAGGGAATCAAATGGCCCTCTCATCTTTACACTGCTGGTTTTTATGGGGATTATTGCTGTTGCTGGATTGATAGGCGGGATTGGTTAAAAAAACAGGGATTAACGCATCCCTGCAAAGATTATAAGTGCTAACACAATTAATGATCCGCCAAGAGTCAGAATGTTTGTTCCAACTTTTACAAAATAACTTTTTATTGTTTCGATAACATCTTCAAAATAACCTTGCATTTATTCACCGCCTTTCAATCTATCTAATTTTAACAGGCAAACGGATGTTTTTAGATTAAAAGAAAATTACGGTATGATTACAAATATATTGAAGCTAGTGGAGAAGAGGGAAAGGTGATAAACCTTGATTAATATTGAATATCTTATTTGAATAAATATTTGTAAACTCCGAGTCATTATGAGGAATTAATTGTATAATTAATTTTCTTATAAATAATCTTAAAGGATGGTTTGACTTTTGGATATTAAGTATACAATAACATTTTTAGCCGCTATTTTTGGAGCAATACTAGGGCAGTTATTATCACATTTGTTTACTCAGCTTCGAGAAAAGAAAAAGCTAGAAAAAGATGTGTATTTGAATCTTGTTGCTCCCTTTTTAAATGATGTAATTTATTATATTAACACCGAATCTCATCCTAGAGTGGGACATGATGTTGATCAGAGAATAAAAATTAAAGAAGTAATTAATAATATAAATCAGAATATAAAGTATGGGAATTCAGAGTTATTTCTTGCAATGTTCAATTACCAAGAATCCAAGATATTTTATGATGCAAGTGGTCATCATAAGCAGAGAGGAGAACTAGAATTTATATACTGGTATCTTGACTTTGTTTTACATGAGGGAATAAAAGGTATGGGATATGAAAGTGAAAATGTTCTCAAATT
>JBMDYE010000515.1:0-1984 GCA_048595135.1 Planktothrix sp.
TGGATGGGGGAATGGTGATGGCATGAGGAAGAATTAAAGGACTAAGAATTAAGAATTAAGAAATTTTGATGGGTTAAATCGATTATTTTAAATACTGATTGACAAAGTTTTCTGGTGTTAAACATTTAAAATCAGCGATCGCTCTAATTAATTCTCTATTTCCTGAAACAAAACAATCAGCGCCCCCATACTTAGCGGAAAGATAAATTTCAATATCCTCTGAGGGGATAAGTCCTGTATTTATTAAGGATAACTTCTACGTTAAGAATGGCAGCTTTTCCACGATAACCTAGAGATTCTAAGATAAGACTTTCATCACTTAGTTTATTAGCATCACCAATAATAAATACATTGGTGTCTAAAAAGATTCGTTGCAGAGATGACACAATTAAGACCTGCCTTTTTCTTTGAGCATTTCAAGTTTGATCTGATGAATGAGTTCTTGAACTTTTTCAGGAGTATCATAACCTTTTTCTAACATCATTTGATAACGACGTTCAAACTCATCAGGTTCATCTTTAGCGACAACAATAATATCTACCTCAGCATTACTCAATTCTGCGGGAACTTTAACGATCAGTTCACCGTCCTTAACGATTCCTGTTGTCTGTATAATTCTCATCCTATTTTCCTCGATCAAGTTAAGACAAAGAGTTAATCTGTTAATCAGCAGCTATTATACTGATTAAAAACTAGGGCATTGTCACAGCGATAATTTTTGATAGTATAGTGTCTATATATTATTGTACCTAATTTCGCACGAGTGTTATAAGTATGGATGCAATGACTGATACCGAAGTGCAGAAAAAATTTAAGGAAGTCATGAATCAAGTTTGTGATGATCATGCACCGCTTATTATCACTCGTGAGTCAGAACCTCCCGTTGTGATCATGTCTCTTGAGGATTACAATTCTCTCCAAGAAACACTTTATTTACTACGAAGCCCTAAAAATGCTGAACGTCTAGTCAAAGCATTACAAAAACTAAAATAGACAACATATTTTTAGTGGAGTGTACGCTATCGCTTACCCACGCCCAAGTTTTATTATTAATTTTTACCCTATTTCAAAATTTAGGTGATTAGCACTGATATTTACCTCGTATATTCTTATTGTAATAATTACCCTTAGAACTAGCAGATAATAGCTCTTCATATATATATCTCGGAACCTGGCAAAAGTCGTAGGTTTTGCCAGTCTTAAAACAAATTTTCATACGGAAATTTATTTCATCGTATCCAACAGCACTTATGGCTCTTGATATTACTGGCTGCATTTTCATTTTTTAACCTCTCTAGTTACAATGGTTATTTAGAATTTCGATTGCTTTGTAAGATGCAGCAACCAGTTTTCTAAATTTGTAGTTGTTCTCATGTTGGGGGCTATTTTCATTATCTAGCTGTGCCTGACCATAGTTATTGAGGGCAAATTCCAATAATTGATCACAGGTAATTTGCCTTTCTTCACAGAAAGCCTTGATACGTTGTTTCAATTCGGGAGTAATTCTAATATGTAAATGATCTGTCTTTGTCATCATTACTCCTCAATAATTGCATCAAGTAGTACCATTAAAGCTTGTCTGACTTTACTAACTTCGGTTTCCAGATCTTGAACCCGATGATCTATGTCTTCAACTTCATTTTTAATATGCAGTGAGTCCAAATGACGTGCGATTGCATACTTGACCACATCCGAACGGCTGATGCCATCCTGTTCTGCGCGTTCATCGATCGCTCGAATCAAATCGTCAGTTACCCGAACTGACAAAAATCTTTCGTTCATATCTGCTGTTATAATATTTTGTGTTACATTTGAGAATAGCGTAACACAAATGATTAAAAAAACTAAGCGTAGCTTTTCCAAGTCTGAAAAAATCACCCTGTGGTTAGCTTCTGGAGGATACTGTCAGATTTGCGGTCAATCCCTAGATAACGGGTTTGAGGCAGATCATATTATTCCCTATTCCAAAGGAGGTCAAACCACT
>JBMDYE010000516.1:0-1714 GCA_048595135.1 Planktothrix sp.
TAGTGATGGCGGGACATGAAGATGGGTTTCTAACTTTTGGTAAAGATTTAGAAGAAGCAGGAGAAGTTTTAATGAATTATTACCAATTGTCGTGAGTTTTTTAGGGCTTTAGATTTGAAGCATTACATAAATATTGATCAAATTCTTCTAATGATCGGTTTCTTTTAATTGTTGTCTGATTGATTTCAATATATTGAGTAATTTCAGGGGATTGGTTTTCTGTATACTTGTGTTTCTTCAAATCTTTATCCTGTAATTGAGGATTCCTTCGTTTTGCAATTTCCTTTGAGAAATCTTCTAAATATTCTTTAGCACCCTTTCCACCTGATTCTGCCTCTATAATATCCTCTGTTCTTCCTCTTTGATACTTATTAGCAAAGTTTTGCCAATCTGTATCACTTCTATTCTTGTTATTTTTATTATATTAGCAACAGATTCCTAAACAATCAACAAGTAACCAAGCTTCTAGTTCCTGACGAAACAGGATTAGTTTAACACGTCCTGAAAACTTCTGGTTCATTACTACTCGATTAATTCTATTGAATAGAGAGTTGGTTTCTTTTGATCTTTGTGCTTGAGATTGTACGCCATCCGCATCGATAAAAAATAATAAATAATCATAGTCTTTTAAATAAATGTTGACTGCTGTTTCTAGCCCATTTTCTTTTTTAGCAGCATTATTATACGCTTGTTTTGTTCCTTTTTGTAGCTTCAAGTTGGATATTGCCCTAAAATTAATAATTTTATTAGCGAAGCCAATCACTGTTTGAGCATCATAATCCGATTCTGGTGTCCATACAAAAATTTTGCACATACTGGAATTATTGGTTTAAAATATCCTGTAATAATTGACTATGAAAAATTGCGCTTCCAATTCCAAATTCTTGCATCCACTCGGAAAGGCTGTCTTGATTTTTACTGAGTTCATCGATTGGATAAGCAACGGTTCCAACTTCAGCTTTTTTAGTTAGGAGAATCAAAGATATATCAGAATTAATTTCGTCAATCGTAAAACAATCTAATAGTTGAGAACTGTGAGTTGTAATTACAACTTGTGTTTTTTGGGATAGTTGTTTAATCACATTAGCTACATCGGATAATAAGCCAGGATGAAAATTTCTTTCAGGTTCTTCTATCCCAATTAAGGGAGGAAGATCGTCTTCAATTAAAAGAATCAAGTAAGCAATCAATCGAGAAGTCCCATCAGCGATACTGGATAAGGGAACTTTTATATTTTCTGCTTCAATTACTTGGATAAACTTATCATCGTCTTCATCCGTTTCAACTTCAAAGTATATCCCTAAAAGTTCTTGAAGCTGGTCGTTGATTAATTCAAATTTCTCGGAATTATGCTCTTCCCAATAAAGTAAAATTTCTTCAACTTCACTTCCTTTTTGACGTAGCTTGGGTGTTTCTGAGCCTGAGACAGCATTTTCTAATTTCTTAGCTACCAGTCTCATAGTTATTCCTTCTATGTTTCCTCCTCTAATTAAATCTGGGTCTAAATCGTAGAATTCCCAGTTTTGAATAAATTCTGCAATTTCAGGTGTCAATGGCCTATTTCCGAAGTCACCAGCAGTGTTTAGAGCTAACTTACCTGATTTAGAGTGATAGGGTAATAACCCTGACCCATCTTCGTCTTTGAGTTGTCCTTCTCCATTGATTAGATCAATCACATCTACATTATCTATAGTTAACTTTTCTTGAGAAAAAA
>JBMDYE010000517.1:0-1851 GCA_048595135.1 Planktothrix sp.
AATTTGACTTAATGCTTTACCCTCGTCTGGAGGTTGGCACTCAAATATAACCGATTGAGGATCACCAGGATTCAGTTCTGCAATTCGTTTTTCAGTCCCATCAATCAGCCAACTTTCCTTTAATTTTTCTTCTCCTTTAAAACTTAACGTGACTGCCATGACATCTTGACTAAAATTTGAGACTTGAACGGGGATTTTAATAATTTCACCTGGATATCCTTTTAATCCATCTCTAGAATTAAAAATCGATAAAGTGAGAGGCTTTAGGGGTGCTTCCAGCTTTAAATGTAAGCTTTCTGTGGCTGAAAGTTCTGGATTTTCTATGGCAATTGCTTGAACGGCTAAATTTAATATATTTTCATAGCCAGGACGGGGAGAACGATTAATATTAACAGTGAACTCGGTTGTTGCACCTGGGGGTTTCTTCGCTGCCACTTGAGGTTCTGTACTATACCATTTAATATTCGATTCTGGATCAAGTCCAGGTACAATTAGCTCTAGATAAAAACTATAGAAATCTTGACTATAGTTGGTAACAGAAGCTTTAAAGGATAAAGATTTTTGTGATCCCGGCTGAAATTTAATATGTTTGGGTTCTAGTTCTAATCTAATAAAATCTATCATTTTATCTTTTAACTTAATTGAATTTTACACTTGCTAAAGCTAAGAAACAGATGATTGATGTTTATATGACCTCTAACAATTGAGTCTGATATCGTCTATACCAGGCAAAATAAAGGAGATTTATTCCAAATTCCTGTGCTGTTCTAATCTCATGGCGCGGAAGTGTATGTTCGTTGATTCCCCAAGCTTTTGAGAGTTGACCAATAACAAGGATGATTCCGCCTCCTAGAAACAATTCTATAGGTTCATTATTAATATCTGGAGGAATCGCAAATAAAAACGGATGAACCTTTAATAAATGATCAGTAATTAATCGATTCCAATTAAGAAAGCTCAAATTAAAGTCCTCTTTGATCCATTCGCTCAACTCTTTAAGGGTTTGATTGAGTTGATCATCAATTGGAACTTCAATTAAAATAGTTCTTCCCTTTTCCAAATAAAGATTTAATGTTTCTAACTGATCAGTGCCTAACTCACGAGTTTGTTGTTCAGTTAAATAGAGTAAATCAAAGTCAGAATTTTCATGTTGTTCAAGGCAAATTTGCTGAATTTCTGAGATTCCTTGCATTCGCGAATCTAAAGATTCGATAGACCGCATGAGAAAAGAAAGATTATCTCGGCAATATTTTCCTTCTGCTTCTGACATCATCCCCTTAGAGGCTTGAGGAGATAGCATTGCTGTTTTGACAACAATTTGAGGACGCGATCGCGCTGAAATTCGATAACGTAAATCTAACTCATTAACTTGAGAAAATAAAAGATCCCGTGGGTTAAAAATCTGAACGCTTCCAGGTTGTAGATTAATGCGACAGATTTCGACTTCTAAATGATTAGGGGGATCGGTTTTTTGATCTAAGCGAAATGTTTCTCGAACAATATCATTCTCATTTCTCAAACTGAGTTCTTCGGGATCAACATAACTCACTACTAAATAAACAAGAATGGGTTCAGTTTTTGAAGGTTTGGGATCAGTAATCCGAAAGTCTATGGAACGCTCAACAATAATCGGATTTCCTTCCCCATCAATTGCAATTCCAGGTTTAACTTTTAACCATCCGGTTTGAAATTTTGACTGAACACCCGCAGGAGCATTGGTGGGATGTACACCTAATCCACAAACAATACCAGGTTGGTTTAGGGATTGATAATGTAAATTTTGCCGTCTTCGAGAATAAGTATGAGCTAAACGCCAGCGTTGAGCATTAATCATTAAACCGTCTGTCACAT
>JBMDYE010000518.1:0-2898 GCA_048595135.1 Planktothrix sp.
TGATAATATGAGCCAAAATCTTCACTTTGCTAGAATTAAATTATTTGATGTCCAGGTTCTTAAGGAACTTGAATATGATGATGTTCTTAGGATGTTAAAAGCAGGTCTTGGAGAAAAGCAATCAAAATGTGAAGAGCTTGAGGAAATTTTCATTGAATCCATAGACAGTGTGAACTCCTCATATAGTGCTTATGATCCTAAGCTTGAAAAACTACTACAGACAGGATCTACAAGCCAAATACATCAAAATTCAAGATATTACTTTGTTAATCAAGAACTATGGGAAGCTATCGAGAATATGATTTTTGAGGAAGTCAAAAGTGAGATTGAGAAGAACATAAAATCTTCAGAAAAAAAAGATAGAAAAGCTTCTCTTACTCAAGCAAAATCTACTCCTGCTTCTAAACCAAGCTATGAAATCTATTTAAAAGATTGGGCTGTTTTACATAGCTTGTACACTCAAAAAGTTTTAGTATTTGAAGCTTCTTAAATACTAAAACTTAATCTCAAAACTATTAAATTGAATCATTAGTCACCTTGCAGATCGAAGTGTAGATATCTTCTAGGGTGGCTATTTTTATTCGTGGATATAGAAATAAGGATGATTGAGTGAGTATAATTGAGCTATGTTAAGATCATATCAGTAACGATGTACATTATCAGTTATCGAAAATTGCGGGAATATTGTTAGTATAGATTATCAAAAGCAGTTCATCTATATTCAATATATTAACCTCGTTCCCTGGTTCGACCAGGGAAAGCTATCTCGGAGGCTCTGCCTCCATTCTACAGCAGGCGGAGCCTGCACCCTTATATTGCTCGGTAGAACCGAGCAACAAGGAGAAATATCCCTAGGAGGAAACAAGATGATCCGAACCCCAAAATTTACGGCTATCATTGAGCGTGAAGGTGATGGTTATGTTGCTTTATGCCCAGAACTAGATATTGCTAGTCAAGGTAATTCTATTGAAGAGGCAAGAAATAATTTGATTGAAGCTTTAGAATTGTTTTTTGAAGTGGCTGATCCTTCAGAAATACAAAATCGCTTATGTTCAGTTTATTTATATTAAATATATTCTAACTCATGCTGAGTATGATCAGGAGAACTGGAAAAATGACCGTTACTTTTAATCCCGAAAAATACAAAGAATTATTATCTCAGTACCAACCTAAAATTATTAGAACTGAAGCCGAAAATGAAAAAGCTTTAGCGGTTGTGGAAGAATTAATGCACCGTTATGACCGCACCCCAGAAGAAGATGAATTATACGAACTCTTAATTACATTAATTGAAAAATTTGAACAAGAATATTATCAACCCCAAACCCTCATTCCTCCTGACTCAATGCTGCAATTCTTACTAGAACAGAGAGATTTAAAACCAGAAGACTTAGTTGAGTTAATCGGAACTCAAGAAAAAGTTAATGAATTAATTAATGGTTTAACTTGGATTACGAAAGAGCAAGCGATAGTTTTAGCTCAATATTTTAAAGTTAATCATAGTGTGTTTTTCAATTAATAACTAAATGTAAAATTATTAACCTCGTTTCCTGGTTCCAGATGGGAAAATCCATTGCTCGTTACCCCATTATTTTCTAACCACTCAGAGTAAAAAACTGTAAACAACTTGACGGTCTATCATTAAGAAATATTGAAGACTCTTTAAATTAATCTTAAAAAAGCCCTAAAATTCAACAGCATCAATCACAATAAGGAAGACCAACGATTAAAAGCTATTAATACCCTATCCAAAATTCTTAAGCTGTAATTTGTCATCAACTTTTGACAATTTGCAGAACAAAAACAATCTCAAGGGTGAAAGACCAATCTTTCAGCCATAACCAATACTCAACAGTTTAACGGAACAATTATGGGAAAACCGACAGGCTTTATGGAATATGTGCGCGAGTTACCTGCTGAACTCGCCCCCCTCGATCGCGTTCGGAACTGGGATGAATTTCATCTCCCGATGGAGGAGGACAAACTCCGCACCCAAGCCGCCCGTTGTATGGACTGCGGGACACCCTTTTGTCATACGGGAACCATTATTAGTGGCATGGCTAGCGGTTGCCCCATCAACAACCTCATCCCCGAATGGAACGATTTAATTTATCGTGGACTCTGGAAAGAAGCCTTAGACCGTCTCCACAAAACCAATAATTTCCCTGAATTTACAGGTCGGGTTTGTCCTGCACCTTGCGAGGGTTCCTGTGTTCTCGGTATTCATAACCCTCCTGTTACCATTAAAAATATTGAATGTTCCATTATTGATAAAGGGTGGGATGAAGGCTGGATCAAAGCTGACCCCCCCACCAAACGCACTGGAAAAAAAGTAGCGGTCATCGGTTCTGGCCCTGCGGGGTTATCTGCGGCTGCCCAACTGAACAAAGCGGGTCATTGGGTTACGGTTTTTGAACGGGCTGATCGTCCGGGGGGACTATTAATGTATGGCATCCCTAACATGAAACTCGATAAAGAACAGGTGGTACTCCGACGCCTGAACGTGTTAGAAGAAGAGGGGGTAAAATTTGTTTGTAATACCGAAGTTGGGAAAGATTTCCCCGTTGAAAATCTGCTGAAAGAATTTGATGCGGTACTGCTTTGTACAGGGGCCACCAAACCCCGTGACCTCCCCATTGAAGGACGCGACCTCAAAGGCATTCATTTTGCAATGGAATTCCTCACGGCTAATACTCAGGCAATTTTAAATCAACAGCCGGGAAGTGATTTTATCTCCGCAGAAGGCAAAGATGTGGTGATTATTGGCGGGGGAGACACGGGAACCGACTGTGTAGGAACCTCTATTCGTCATGGTTGCAATACCGTTATCCAGGTGGAAATTATGCCCCAACCTCCTTTAGAACGGGCGGCGAATAACCCTTGGCCCGAATGGCCGAA
>JBMDYE010000519.1:0-1999 GCA_048595135.1 Planktothrix sp.
TTATATTCTATGACAAACATTTGACACTGCTCGACCTTGTATCAAAATGCTAACACAGGATTGAGCGAATCACAACTCTACGATGAAAAGCCGTCCTTTAGCGGTAGCGGAGGACGGGGCTTGCACCCAAGTCTTTGGTCAAGCAAATTCTTATAGCAGAGAAGGGGGGACAAGAGGGTAGGGGAGGCCGAGGGAGCGGAGGGAGCGGAGGGAGCAGGGGAAGATTTCTATTCCCTATTCCCTATTCCCTTAGTTCTTAATTCTTAATTCTTAATTCTTAATTCTTATTGGCTCCTTTTCCAAAGAATTTCGGCGGTTCCGCTAGGGTATAAACTTGGGTTTCCGCGGCAATGGCATCTCGAATATGCTTGGGAATATGGAACATCCCTAACATTGTGGTTCCATCAAACATCCGTAACCCCCCTGTGGTTTGTTCTTGCAAAATTTGATTCACCGCTTCCGGGTCAGGACGGGTGTTAATGGGTTGTGCAGAAACCACGATAAATCCCCAAGGACTGCCGTAGGTGGAAATATAACTAATATAGGAATGCACATGGGGGAAAACGGCTTTGAGGGTATTCACCAGTCGCACGTGCAATTTTAGCTCATTGGGAGAAACAGGCCCGGCTTGAATCACTGCATAGCCATCCGGGTTTAAAATATCCCGAATTTTTTCAAAATATTCTTTTGTGAATAATTTGAAAGAGGGGCCTTCTTCAATCGGATCGGATAAATCGGAAATTACAATATCCCATTTTTCTTGGGTATGATCCAAAAAGTCTAAAGCATCCCCAATAATCAGTTGAGTGCGGGAATCATCAAAGGCGTTTTGGTGCATTTCCGGGAGATGTTCTTTACAGGCTTCTACCACATCCCCATCTAAATCGATCATGGCGACGGTTTCAATGGTTTTCCAACGCAGCACTTCCCGAATTGTCGCGCCTTCTCCACCCCCTAAAACCGCAACTTTTTTGGGTGCACCGTGACAGACGGACGCAACGTGAACTAACGGTTCATGATACAGAAATTCATCTCCGGTACAAGATTGCCATTTGCCATCAAGAACCAAGGCTTTTCCGTAGGCACCTGTTTCAACCACATACATATCTTGATAAGCGGTTTTTTTGTAAGCTAAAACTTTGGTAATTCCATGAACATAAATATCCCAAGGTGTGATATACTCACTGACCCAAAAATCCGCTTTCAGTTCGCTACCAGCCATAATGACTTCTCCTTCAATTACCCTTGCAATTTTTTAGGGTAGAACATTCTGTACTTACCACAAAATGTCATCGAGTTCCAAGTCATCTGGACAGTTAAGATCAACTGTGGAAAGTTGCCAAATTTTAAATTAATTAAAGTTAAAGAATAGGTTAAATCGTTTAAGTGGAATTTGCGATCGCTGATCAGCTACATGAAGTTTTCTGGAAAACTCAGGCTTTTTAAGTTAAATTTGTCCTGAATTTTATAATCCCTAGTCGTGATGAATTAGGATTGAGATGTTTGCTCTTGAGAGAGAATTTTGGATGAGAAAATTACATATCCCGTTCTTTTTGTCAAGATGAATTATTTTTAAAGCCCTGACATTCAAAAAAATCTTAATAATTTTTTCCTTCTTGTAAAATTAATCAGTGAACGGAGTCTGATCCTTGAATTGTTGCTCATAGATTTATAGCAGAATCTATCCTAAAACCCATAGGAATCAAACCTGGGGTGTACCCGTTCAAAAATCAACCAGCAGGTTCTTCAGAGAATATCTGTCTCCAGAAAGATGTTGTCCTTCTAGTTAAATTATATTAAATCTTAAACTTAGAACTCTAACAGAACGTAGCAAACCGTGATTTTGTAGGGTTGATAAACGTTTTAGCAACGTCAGAAAACCCCTGATCTCAATAAGTCTAAACTTTCCTTAATTTTTAGAATTTAAGCAACACAATGTTGCATACTAAAAAATGACAAACAAATTCTGCCTGACTGCCTAATGAATACCAAGACCGTA
>JBMDYE010000520.1:0-6927 GCA_048595135.1 Planktothrix sp.
AACTTCCTCCTGACTCTGTAGAGACGCGCCATGGCGCGTCTCTACGGAATTTAATTAAGTTTCTGAAGACAACGACTGATTAATCATGGGGGTGAGGTAAGCCACCAGGAACCCGATGAGGAAGGCGGAAATATTTCTAACTAAAGGCAACCATTCGGAGGTGCGCGTTACGACGGGGCCAATGCCGAAGGCAATAAACAAAATTCCCCACAGGGGCGAGAAAATTAAGGCCCATTGCCAAGCAATAATTTGTCCTTTCTGACGCGGAATACTCGCCACCCCGCAAATCACGCCACCGAGAGCAGAAGTAATTAAGGTTAAAATCCATTGTTCTTGAGGTAGCCCAGGAACAACGCGACAGCCGCCTTGGGCTAAACAGCCTTCAATGGTATCAATAGATTGAATAATCGATTGATCTTCGCCATTTTCTCGAACAAAATATTGATTTCCGAAGCGGGTTTGCAACTCCACCCAGAACGTCCGAGATAACATCGGGTAAAGCTCTCGACCGACATTAAAATTAAGGATATTTCCGCCGCGTTGATCAGCTACGACCAGAACGCTTTTCTCATCCAAGCCCCAATATTCTTTCACCGCCCGCCCTGGGGTTTGGTCAAACTGGGTTAACACCCGCAGTTTCCACCCTGTTTCCGATTCAAAGTCCTCGATATCTTTAACCAAGACTTGTTCTTGAATATCCGTTAGCACTCCGGCTAAGTCAATCACTGGGGTTTGGATATCGGGAAGCAACCCAGGATTATTAAACGCATGAGCAACGGGTGCAACCGCCCAGGTGGAAAGTGCCAAACTGAATGCAGCAAAGGAGAGAAGCAATCTGTGTAGCCAATTTTGTTGCATAGGAGATCCTGTAAATATGTCTAAATGTGAACAATATGGGTTTTTTCTTAACCAGCAGGTCAAAGAACTCTAATATTTCTTTACAATTTTTAACTTTACCACAAAATCATCAGTCAGAAGCCAGAATTGAGACAAGGGGAGCAGGGGACAATGGGACAAGAGGAAGGGGAGACTATTTTTCCGTCCTTCTTCCTTCTTCCTTCTTCCTTCTCCCTTCTTCCTTTTTCCTCCTGCCTCCTGCCTCCTGCCTCCTGCCTCCTGCCTCCTGCCTTCTATTCTTAATTCTTCATTATGTTCACACTGTATATTCTTTGTCTGGCGATTGGTGGGGGTTTTGTTATTTTATCTGCCTTTGCTGGATTTGATGGGGTTGATTTTGATACTCATTTTGACCCGGATATCCAATTAATTGAACCAGCCCCATCTTCACAAACCCGAATTCCGCAAAGAAACCTAACTATCCGTCAGCGTTGGTTTAGTCTTCCGGTGTTTAGCTTCCGTTTTTGGACGTTTGGAAGTTGTTTCTTTGGGTTAACGGGCGTTCTTTTAACAAAACTTAATCCGCTTTTATCCCCGCTCCTAATTTTGGGAATTGCTCTGACAATTGGGGTAGGTTTTGGAACAACAATTGTAAAGATTTTAAGACATCTTCAAAACCAACAAGCCAATAGTTTAATTGAATCTCAAGATCTCATTGGGATGTGGGGAACCGTTGAAATTCCTTTTGATCAAACCTGTAAAGGGAAAATTCGTTTAACGGTGAAAGACTCCGTACTGGATATTATCGCCATGACAGAAGAAAATCGAAGCTTTACCCAGGGTGAGCAAGTTTTTGTGGTAGCGATGAATAAAAATAAAGCATTAGTCATTGCTAAAGAAACCTTAAACCAAAATTAACAATAGAGGATTAAGATATTAATTGCGATACAATAGCGTCAAAGGGGAATAAAGCACTCAAGATCATTGGAGTTTTTCTAAAATCCGTAACCCAAAATCTAAAAGCTGTAGTTTAGGCTGAAAATCCATTATTTTAATCCTCAAGGAAGCCTGATTTTTCAATCTTTGTATTTCAAATTCAGGAAATTATATGAATAACTCAATGGCTAACTCAGAAGAAAAATCTCTAATTGTAGAGGTTGCTCAAGCACCGATTCCTGAGAATTCTACCAATAACCAAACGGGAAGTATTGGAACTGCTCTGCCGATCGCCTTATCAATTTTTGGTGTCATTATTTTTATTTGGTTTCTCAATACCTTCCTGCAAATTTGTAAACCCAACGAAATCTTAATTTTATCCGGTCGGAAACGCCGCACTAAAGACGGTCAACAAGTGGGATACCGAGTCATTTTTGGTGGACGAACTCTCTGTATCCCCATTGTTGAAACGGTTAAAACAATGGACTTACGAACTATGCCTGTACGGGTAGAAGTCAAAAACGCTTATTCTAAAGGCGGAACACCCCTTAATATTCAAGCCATTGCTAATGTTAAAATCTCTAATGATCGGAAAATTGTAGGCAATGCGATTGAACGATTTTTAGATCGCGATCGCTCGGAAATTTCACGGGTGGCTAAAGAAACCTTAGAAGGAAATTTACGTGGCGTTGTTGGAACGTTAACCCCCGAACAACTTAACGAAGATCGCCTACAATTTGCAGAACGAATCGCCGAAGATGTGTCCCGTGATTTATCAAAATTAGGCTTACAATTAGACACATTAAAAATTCAAAGTGTGTCCGATGATATGGATTATCTAAACTCCATTGGTCGCCGTCAAATTGCCTTAATTGCACGGGATGCAGAAATCGCAGAATCTAACGCAATGGCAGAAGCCGAACAAGTAGAAGCGGACTGTCGGCGTCAAGCAGAAGTGGCAAAAACTCAAGCCAAAACGGTTATTGTCCAGAAAGAAAATGACTTAAGAAAAGTTAAAGCGGAACTCGAACAACAAGCCCGTTCAGAAGAAGAAAGAACCACCGCCGCCGCCCAAGAAGCGAGAGCAAGGGCTGAACAATTATTACAAACAGTGAGAGCAGAATTAGAACGGTTACGGTTAGAAGCGGATGAAGTTTTACCCGCAGAAGCAAGACGACAAGCGCAGGAATTACAAGCCAGAGGAGAAGCCGCATCCTTAGCAGAAAATGCCTTAGCGGCTGCAACAGTGAGTGATTTATTAAATCAAGTTTGGCAAGAAACGGGCGCCGATGCTTCAGAATTATTTTATCTGCAACAAATTGAAATGATCCTCAAAGAAGCAGCAAAAGTTCCGACGCGAGTAGATTTACAAAAGATTAACGTGATTGATAGTGGCGATGGCAAATCCATTGCCGCTGTGGTCAATGCTTACCCGGAAATTTTCCGTCAATTTTTAGAAACTGTGCATCAAACATTAGGGGTAAATGTGATGGGAAGCTGGCGAAATCGTCAGTAATTGTAGGTGCTTTTCAGGGCGGTCAGACCCCGCCCCTACGAATTTAGGGAGATTTACAAATCATGGAAATTATTATTGCTTTATTAGGGGTTTTAGGCTTAGGAACTGGTGCAGGATTTTTAGTCATTCGCAACCTGTACTATATTTGTCAACCGAGTGAGGTGTTAATTTTTGCAGGAAGTCGTCGTCCGGTTGATGATGGTCGAGACGTTGGATATCGGTTAGTAAAAGGAGGAAGTAGCATTAGAATTCCCTTATTAGAACACGCCTTTAAAATGGATTTAACCAATATGATTATTGAGTTAAAAGTTGCCAATGCTTATTCTAAAGGCGGCATTCCGTTAAATGTTGAAGGGGTGGCGAATATTAAAATTGCGGGGGAAGAACCAACGATTCATAATGCGATAGAACGATTACTCGGAAAAAGTCGAAAAGAAATTGAACAATTAGCAAAAGAAACCTTAGAAGGAAATTTACGGGGGGTGTTAGCCAGTTTAACCCCTGAACAAGTCAATGGCGATAAAATTGCCTTTGCGAAAAGTTTATTAGAAGAGGCAGAAGACGATTTAGAACGGTTAGGGTTAGTGTTAGATACCCTGCAAATTCAAAACATTTTTGATGAAGTGGGGTATTTAGATTCCATTGGGCGACAACAACGGGCTGAATTATTACGAGATGCCCGAATTGCTGAAGCCAAAGCTCATGCAGAAGCAGCGATTAGAACGGCAGAAAACCAACGGAATACGGCTTTGAAAAAGTTAGAAACTGACCTAGAAGTTGCTAAAGCAGAAGCCGAAAAACGGGTTAAAGATGCAGTTACAAAACGACAAGCGGTTGTGGCAGAATCCGAGTCAGAAATTGCGTCAGAAGTGGCACGACGACAAGCGGAAGTGTTAGTTCAGAAAGCCAGAATTAAACAAGTTGAACAAAAGTTACAAGCCGATGTGGTGGCTCCCGCAGAAGCCCAATGTAAACGGGCGATCGCCCAAGCCAAAGGAAATGCGTCTAAGATATTAGAAGAAGGAAAAGCCCAAGCAGAAGCCGCTAAACGGTTAGCTGAATCTTGGCGAGATGCGGGGCCAAATGCCAGAGAAATTTTCCTGTATCAAAAGTTAGAAGTCTTACTGAAAACAATGGTAGAAACAGTCCCTAAAGTTGAAGTGGATAATGTTACCGTTGTCAATAGTAAAAATGGCGGGACGGCATCAAAATTAGCAGCCTTTTTAGAAGAATTAAAACAAACAACAGGCATTGATGTCGCTGATGCGGTTGATAATCTCACCTCAAAAAAACCGGAACCTAAACAAATTCCGGCTCAACCTTCTCAACCGTTAAAATCAGCAAAATTACCCCCCAAAACGCCGCCTAATTCTTCTGAATCTAAATCTTAGTAGGGTGGGCTATGCCCACCATCTCTGAATCATGAGTAGGGTGGGCTTTGCCCACCACTTCTCATCAAATCTAATCCGTTTTAAAAAGCTTTATATCTCTTGTGAGACGCTATCAACAACTCATTTTTATTAGCTTAATTGCTTTAATTCCCATTGGATTAGCCAGTAAATTTTATCAAGGGCCGTTTGCTGAATGGGCGAATAATTCGTTAGGGGGAGTATTTTATGAAATATTCTGGGTGTTTTTAGTGGTTTTATTCCAGCCTAAATTGTCCCCGCGTTGGGTTGCTTTTTGGGTATTTGTTGTCACTTCAACGTTAGAATTCGCTCAACTGTGGAAACCGCTTTTTTTAGAAATAATTCGTGCTACTTTATTGGGTCGTTTATTACTCGGAACAACGTTTTCATGGTGGGATTTTCCCTATTATCTGATTGGCTGTGGGTTAGGTGGGTTAGGGTTAAAATCTTTAAAATCTTATAGCAGAAGGCATGAGGAATAAGAATTAACAATTAGGAATGGGAGGCTAATTGATCCGCCCAACGGGTGGTTTCTGGTAAACGATATTTAGTCACACATTTTAAAACATAATTAATGGAGGTTTCTAAACTAATTCGATGACCAGGGGAAACATAAAGGGGTTTAACATTGGTTCTTGAACGCACCACCGCACCAATAATTTCTTGTTGATATTTTAAAGGTTTATAACTGCCTTTTTCCATTGGGAGATCATCATGTTTTCCAATGAATAAAGATTTGGCTGCACCGATGGTTGGTTTATCAATTAATACCCCTAAATGACAAGCTAACCCAAACCGTCGAGGATGAGCAATTCCTTGACCATCACAGATAATTAAATTTGGAGTAATAGTTAATTGTTCTAAGACATCTAAAATAACGGGAACTTCTCGAAACGATAAAAAACCAGGAATATAAGGAAAGGTTGTGGGACGTTGGGCGATCGCACTTTCTTGTAAAGTTAAATCAGGAAAACTTAATACTGCTACAGCCGCTTGAGATATGCTATAATTATCCTTAAATCCAACATCAACCCCGGCTACATATTGCACCGATTCTAGTTGATCTGTGGTGATGACTAACGATTTTAGTTCTGTTTGAATAGCGATCGCTTCTTCAACCGTTGTCGGCCAATTGTCAGGATGTTGAATATTCATAGTTTTCAAAACTAAATGTAGCAACGACAAGAAACCGCGTTTCTGCTCTAAATCTCTGTTAGGACACAAAAGTAATATTAGAAACCCGGTTTCTGACACAGATTATCAGTTAAACTAACTGAAGCCTTTGTTCAATATTGACAGGAACAGGAAGTGGTTTATTATTGGCTTGATACTCTTCTACTAAAAGTTCTAAAACTTCTTTTGCATTTTTCAAGGCTTCTTCATAGGTTTCTCCATGTGTATGAAATTTTTGGGTCGGAAATTCAGGTAAATGGACTAAGTAACACTGATCTTCCTCAGACCAGATAATAATAATGGTGTAATGAAATTTCATTGTTCAGGTTTCTCCTGATTTTAACAAGAAACCGGGTTTCTCCGATTTAAGTCAGAAACCCGGTTTCTAATATCATTTTTAATTAATATTGTGATCCAGTTTTCCGATAATGAACGGCTGTAACCCCTTCGGGATGCAAGACATGACCATTATTAACGACTGCGTAAATGACCCAATGATCGCCACATTCCATCCGATTTTTAACTTCACATTCTAGATAAGATAAAGCATCTTTTAAAATCAAACAGCCATTCGAGGCTTCTTCAGTATTTAACCCAGAAAACCGATCTTCTCCCGGTTCAAATCGCTTCATAAAATGTTTTCGGAGTTGTTTCCCTTCCTGTAAAATATTCAGAACAAAGCGATCGCCAATATGAGTTAAAGACTCCAACGCCCGATCCTTCGCCACCGCCACCGTAAACCCAGGAGGGTTAAACGTTGCTTGGGACACCCAGGAGGCTAACATGGCGCTGTAAACCTCTCCCCGACGACAGGACATCACACACAAGGAACCCACCAAGCGCCCCATTGCTTGCGCTGTGCGGTCTGCACCAGCAGAGGTGGCTGTTGGACGAAAGGCTCGACGTTTTTGGGTTCGCTTCAACATTTGGGCGAAATCAATTGCCGCTTCTTCGCAGGTTTGGAGGGTAACATCCGTGGGGGTAAACTTGACGCGAATGGGTTCAAATCCAAATTTATACCCCGCATCTTTTAAGCGACTTTCTAACAAATCAATG
>JBMDYE010000521.1:0-3087 GCA_048595135.1 Planktothrix sp.
TTGCGGGAACAACCCATCCAAACCGCTTATGTTTGTCAAGGAAGCGGAAAAACCCCAATTTTACTGATTCATGGGTTTGATAGTTCGATTTTAGAATTTCGTCGTTTGTTGCCTTTATTAGCAACAGAACAACAAACTTGGGCGGTTGATATATTAGGATTTGGATTCACAGAACGGGCGCCAGAATTTAAGTTAACTCGCTCTGAAATTGCCACCCATTTATATTATTTTTGGAAATCCTTAATTAATCAACCTGTGATGTTAGTTGGGGCATCCATGGGGGGTGCGGTTGCCCTTGATTTTATTTTACATTACCCGGATGCGGTGGAATCCTTGGTGCTGTTAGATAGTGCCGGAATGAAACCAGGGCCAACGATGGGGAAATTTTTAATTCCTCCCTTTGATTATTTAGCAACCGAATTTTTGCGAAATCCTAAAGTTCGTCAAAGTATTAGTGAAAATGCCTATTTTGATAAAACCCTCGCATCAATAGATGCTCAAGTTTGTGCTGCATTACACTTAGAAATGAATGATTGGAGTCAATCGTTAATTCGGTTTACTAAAACGGGAGGATATGGAAAATTTGGGGATGACCTCAAACAAATTAAACAAAAAACGTTGATTTTATGGGGAGAAAATGATAAAATATTAGGAACCGCCGATGCTTATGGATTCCAAAAAGCCATTCCCCAAGCTCAACTCATTTGGATTAAAAATTGCGGTCATGTTCCCCATTTAGAACAGCCTCAAATCACCGCAAAACATATTTTAGAGTTTAATGCCTAAATTGTCAGGGCGGAATGATCTCCCCCCCAGGGCTGTTTCATTTTTGCAGTCAATTGGGTGTATGACCTCTCCCCCTAACCCCCTCGACCGCATGGAGAGGGGGGACTAATTATTAGTGTAAACATCAAAAACTATTAATTACTCCCCCTTCCGAATCAAAACATTTTTCCTTTTCCCTCTCGAATAAAAACATTCTTCCTTTTCCCTCTCCTTGTAGGAGAGGGCAGGGAGAGGTGGAGAGGGCAGGGAGAGGTCGGGAAGGGGGTGGGGGGGTTAGGTTATAGAGATTGTGGGAAGAAAATGAAACAGCCTGGGGGATGATCTCGCCCCTACTCTTGCTATGAATTTATTCTAGTTTAATTTGGGAAGTCATTGATGCTTCTAACTGTTTTAATAACGTATCAACATCTTTGCCCACCTGTTCAAAACATTCAGGCGGTGAAGGTTCAGATTCAAAATAAATTAATTTAACATGATCACTGCCAATACCTATCATTAAAACTTCTTTTTCCGGTTGATATCCATCCACAATGCCTAAAATTTCTTGTAACCGATTTTTAACGTTTTTATTCAGTTGTTCAATAGCAGACTTTGGACAAGCAACAAAGTGAGGCGTCGGTTTCAAATCAATACCCAGGGTATCCGCTTGTTCTCCCCATTGTAAGTGTAAACCCCAAGCTAAGGCAGCGAGTTCTGTTTGGTTCATCTCCACAAACCCATCTAACTGCCGTTGCCAACTCTTTTCATCTAAATCCGGTTGATTCGTCTCCAGCTTTATCATAATCTTAACTTCTAATTACCATTGAAATACTATTTTAGTTTGTTATGGGCCTAATTATCCCTTAATTGTGAAATGATTAATGGTAACGACCCTAAGAACGCTTAACTCAGAATATTTTCGGACAAGCTTTGATGGCTGGTGAGTATTTTTCTTAAATCTCTGGGAAAATACTGATGTTATTAACAACAATATCCTGATAAAAATACTGAATTTAGAAGAATTTCAAGTAATTGATTGAATCTTTTATACCATTCTATCATTAGCCAGATCCCCTTGATTTGAGGAACTTTTAAGCTTAATAACCTGTCTTCTATTAATAACCGAGCTTTTCCGTTATAAAAAGACTGAATTTTCGATCAAGAATTTATAATTTTTTGATGAGAGTTTTTATAGGATTCGTCGGCGATGTCCAAAAAATCCTGATCAATTGATTAAGGCTGGAAAAAAGAATGTAGAAAGTACAATTCTTTTGAACAGGAGAAATTGATCATGACGATAGAATCCTTTGATTGGGGTCATTCTTTCTCCAATCAATTTAAGGCGTTGAGTCCAGAATTTTCGGTAAAATCTTCTAGTTTAGGCGATAACTTTTCAGGTATACAAAATTCTAATTCTTTAATCCTGACTCCTGAATTTACAACGTTAATTGAAAGGCAAGCGCGAGAGTTGAACGTTAGCCAAGTTAGCGGAGGAAATGATTTTATTATTGGAACTGACTTTAATGATAATATTTTTGCTTGGACGGGAAATGATACCGTTTATGGTTTAGATGGAAATGATATTTTAGGGGGACAAGAAGGAGCGGATCTCCTATTAGGGAATATTGGAAACGATAGTCTTTATGGAGGGAAAGGGGATGATTGTTTATCGGGTGGTCAGAATTCTGATGTATTATTTGGGGATATTGGAAATGATATTTTATTTGGCGATCGCGGTGAAGATGAAGTTTTAGGCAATCAAGGGAATGATGTTCTTTATGGGGGAAAAGATAATGATTTAGTTGCAGGTGGCGATGGAAATGATCAATTATTTGGGGATATTGGAAATGATATTTTATTTGGCGATTTAGGAGCAGATAGCGTTTTTGGCGGGGAAGGAAATGATACCTTTAATATTGGTCAAGATCGAGGCGGCTTTAACTTAACCGATGCCGATATTATTGAAGATTTTAGTTTGGATCAAGATACAATTGGGTTATTGGAAGATTTAACCTTTACTGACTTGAAAATTTATCAAGGTAGTGGAGAGTATGCTACTGATACGATTATTCAAGATAACAATACGAATGAGTTTTTAGCAATTCTCAAAAATGTTAATAGCAATACCCTCACGGGTGATCATTTTGGTGCTAGTCCCACACCAGAACCAACGCCAGCACCAACGTTAACTCCGACTCCAGCACCAACGTTAACGCCAACTCCAGCGCCAACGTTAACGCCAACGCCAGAACCCACGGTGACTCCGACTCCAGCACCAACGTTAACGCCAACGCCAGAACCCACGGTGACTCCAACACCAGC
>JBMDYE010000522.1:0-8223 GCA_048595135.1 Planktothrix sp.
TGACTGATGACTGGTGACTGGTGACTGTAAAGATGAGATGCAGAGTCCATAAAATGTAATAATACTTGATCAATGGATGCGCTCTTGATCGTTGTCAGACGGACGGAGTTAAGGCTTCCTCTAAATCAGATGCAATCCTTATTAGCGATTGATATCAATCGATTGACGGCTTCTTTGGCCAGAACCAGTAAAATCACACCGACAAGCTGCGTCAATTATGACTCAAATTTCAGGAACCTCTGATGTCCCTAATATGGGGCGTCGCCAATTCATGAACTTGTTAACGTTCGGGACAGTCACAGGCGTTGCCGTTGGTGCGTTGTATCCCGTCGTTAAATATTTTCTGCCTCCGGCTACAGGTGCCGCGGGTGGCGGTGTCACCGCTAAGGATGCCCTCGGTAACGATGTGGTGGTTAGCGAATTTTTAGAAAGCCATAAACCGGGCGATCGCGTTTTAGCCCAAGGCTTAAAAGGTGATCCAACCTATATGGTGGTCGAATCCGATGCCAGTTTAGCCGAATATGGCATCAATGCGGTCTGTACCCACTTAGGATGCGTTGTTCCCTGGAACGCCAGTGAGAACAAATTTATGTGTCCCTGTCATGGTTCTCAATATGACGCGACAGGTAAAGTGGTTCGTGGCCCCGCTCCGTTATCCTTGGCACTGGTTCACGCCACTGTGGTTGATGACAAATTGAGCTTTACCCCCTGGACAGAAACCGACTTTAGAACCGGCGAAAATCCTTGGTGGGCGTAATAGATTTTAAATTTTGGATTTTGGATTTAGGATTAACTTGAATTCTAAACTCTAAAATCTCTCATGTATTAATTGAGTTGACTTTGAGAGAAACAGAACATAAGTAATGCGACAAAATACCGTAGTACAAGCGCGTCGTCATCTCAGGGTAACGTGGAAGATGGTTTGGGTTGCCGTTGCCACGGTAGCTTTCTTCCTCGTTAGCGATTTTGCCCTTCCCCAACCGGCTGCGGCTTATCCGTTCTGGGCGCAAGAAACAGCCCCAGAAACTCCCCGTGAACCGACGGGGCGGATTGTGTGTGCCAACTGCCACTTAGCTGCTAAACCGACCGAAATTGAAGTTCCCCATTCGGTTTTACCGGATCAAGTGTTTAAAGCCGTTGTTAAAATTCCTTACGATACCAACGTTCAGCAAGTGTTGGGAGATGGAAGCAAAGGCGGTTTAAACGTCGGTGCAGTGTTAATGCTGCCTGAAGGCTTTAAAATTGCTCCCGAAGATCGGATTCCTGAAGAATGGAAGGAAGAAATCGGTGATCTCTACTTCCAACAGTATCGGGAAGATCAAGAAAACGTGGTGATCGTCGGGCCGTTACCTGGGGAACAATATCAAGAAATTGTGTTCCCGGTGTTATCTCCTAACCCAGAAACCGATAAATCCGTCCACTTTGGGAAATATCCCATTCACGTTGGCGGAAACCGGGGTCGGGGTCAAGTGTATCCGGCGGGTAATTCTAGTAACAACACCGTTTACAAAGCTTCTACGGCTGGAACCATTACCAAAATTACCTTAGAAGAAGGCATCGGTTCTCAAGTGAGCATTCAAACCGCTGACGGTGAAACGGTGGTGGACGAAATTCCTTTAGGCCCTGAGTTAATTGTCTCCGAAGGTCAAACCGTTACTGCGGGTCAAGCCTTAACCAATAACCCCAACGTCGGTGGTTTTGGTCAGCATGACACTGAAATTGTGTTGCAAAGCTCAACTCGTGTAACAGGCTTAATTGCCTTCTTAGCACTGGTGATGTTAGCTCAAGTCATGCTCGTCATGAAGAAAAAACAGATTGAAAAAGTTCAAGCTGCTGAAATGAACTTTTAAATCAGTAATCAGTAATCAGTAATCAGTAATCAGTGAGGAGTTTTTAGTTTTGAGTTTTTAGTCGTCTTGAGTTAACAATTTTCCCAAAGAAACTTGCAACGCTTAAACGATAAACTCTCAACTTCTAACTGATTACTGGTTAATGATTACTATTTACTGATTACTGATGACTGATGACTGATGACTGATTAAGCGTTAACTAATGCGCCGTCATAGTCCAGAAAAGCGCCTTGATTGGAGTTGTTCAATTCATCGGTTTCAGCAACATAATTGCCAAATTCATCAATCATCATCCCCACATAATAAAGACCTGTACCATTACTCCAAATCGGATCGGTGGCATCGGGTAACGTTAAACTCTCCGTGAGAATCCCTGTACTGCTATAGGCATCAACACCACTCACCCATTGATACCCTAACAACACATCCGAGGTATCGATAGTGCTATCGGTAGAGAGATAAAAATCTGTCCAGAACCCGGTCGAATCTCCTAATTCTGTATTTTTCACTTCAAAATCAACGTTAAACGTTCCGCCTGGGGTTAAGGGTTCTTGAGTAATATTGAAGAATTCACCCGATAAATCGACGGATGAAGGAACATCATCCCACCATAAATCGTAGTTATTACCGGAACCACTGTAGGGATAAACGCGCAGATAGTAGCTTCCAGGGCCATTAACTTTGTAATCAATTGATTCGTGATCGCTAACCGAGTAAGAACCCGTTAACAAATTCCCACTATCATCATAGAGTTGTATGTCAATATCGCCGTCAGCATGGGCGAATTGCAAGTCAACTAACACCCGTTCAAACCCACTGGGAGCGACATCAATCTTGTACCAATCATCATCATTGGCGACCCCTTCACCATCAATGCTACTGAGCCAGGTTTGCTCCCAATTGTAACCCGGATGAAACGCTGTATTGCGAGTGTCATTTTCTTCGTATTTGTCATCGTCTGCACCCACTGCTGCTCCTAAATCAATCCGAGATTTAGTCACGCCATTGCGAGCATCGGTGACAGAAAATCCTTCGGTTTTGAGACGAGACACAATTTGATCTGGGCTATCCGTCGGGAACGCTTCCGCAAGAACCGCTACGGCTCCCGCGACGTGCGGTGTAGCCATTGATGTACCAGTCATTGTAAATCCGCCTGCGTTAATCGAGGTTCCTGGTGCTAACAAATCCAAGAACGAGGCACTATTGGAGAAACCAGCCACAACATCCGATTCATTAACAGCCCCAACGGAAACTGCCCCTTCAACCCCTGCGGGAAGGCTAATCCCATCGGTAAACCCATTATTACCTGAAGCAATTACTGTCAGAATCCCGGCATTTTTGGCGAGTTGAATTGGTGTATAGAGGGGATTATTGGTGGTTTTAGCGGTAACTTTACCGCCTCCAAGACTCATGTTGATGGCTTCAATATTGTAGGTGGCTTTATTTGCGATCGCCCAGTTAATCCCTTCAATTTGGTCACTCGTATAAGCTCCCTGACCAAACCCAGGAATTAGGGTAAAGACATCTAAGGCAACAATATCCGTATCGGGTGCAACGGCTCCCACAATCGCACTGACATTTGTTCCATGACCATCATTATCAACAGAACCATCATCAACGGCCAGATCCTGAGAATACACAATTCGTCCATTTAATCCAGGGGCGGCGGGATCTGCTCCGGTATCCAAGACAACAACGCTGGTTCCTTCCCCGGTGTAGCCGGCTGCTGCTGCAATGGGTTGATTAATTTGCGGTAAACTTTGGGCAAGCAACAAGCTATCGAAGTGTTCAGATTCTTCTGATGGGGGGGCTTTAGGTTCCGTTACTTCAGTCGCTTCCCAATCGGTAACCGGAAGACTTTGATCAGGTTCAAAAATCCCCCCCATTCCACCATCGATCAATTCACGGGGAGGTTCGGCTTCCGTTGTTTCGGCTAGTCCATCGTAGCTGTTGGCATAGGCTTGGACAACGTTGGGATTTTGCAATAACGCCGTTAATCCTTCCACTGAATTAACTTCCACATAAGCCATCGGTAAATGGCTGTAATTATTGAGAACTTCAACTTCCGTTCCTAAAGGAGCTAAAACTTCAGTTTCTATCCGTTCATATTCTTGAACTTTAAAGTCTAAAATCGGATCGCTATCCGGTTGTTCTTCTGTTAACCCTGCGGTTTGGCGTAATCCTTGAACGGCACTTTCAACGGCACTATCATCAAAGACAACAATCACTTCTGTTGGTTGTCCGATCGCTAAACTATTCACAACTTCAGCATCAACTTTTTGTAATAATTCTCCTGTTAAAAAATCACTGGGAATTGGTTCTGAAGGAGGAATGATTTCTGAGGAAATTTCTGATCCTATTGGAGGTCTTTCTTCCAAGGGAACTGGTGAAGTTATATTGGGATCAATGAGGTGCGTTAGATCTTGACTAATTAATAATTCATTGGAGGGAATTGGTTCTAAAGCAAGAGGTTGATGAACCAGAGAACTAATCCCTGCTTGAAGCGGAGGAATGTCAGAATTAGATTCGGTTCCAAAAGGAAAAAACAATTCTGAATAATTAGTAATGGCTTCCATGATAGGCTCCTATGACTTTGACAGTAAAAAATTAAACACAATCCAAAATCAAGTTTGAGTTAAACCCATACAAATTGATAAAACAGTTCTCTTGTCCTACTGAGATATAGGATGAGTATTTTTTTAGAACATAAAAATTGATTGGCTGAAAATCTTATGTTCTTTGGGTTTAATTCTGTTTTTGTGATCGCACGCTTGGCATTTTTTAACTTGATATTTTTATTTATAATGGTAAAAATCTGTAGCTGTTAGTCCCTTTTTTGAGTGTCACTTGCCTGGTTTGAACTATTAGTTAAATAGAGAGTTTATCACAGTAATTCAAATCTATTCCCAACCAATAATCTTTGCTGAAGCAAAGTTAATGGTTAAGAACGCTTGGAGAATCACTAGAAATAGATCACGCAATCCGTGGCTTTAATTTCCCTTCCACCCCAACTTATATCTACTGGCAAAGCGCTTATGCAGGAGTGATGGTCAAATCCCAAATCATCCAAGGGTTTCCACAAAGGGTAAACTAAGGTCAGTTAATTTAGCATTTTTACTTAGGAACACTGTGCCAATTACTGAAAACGTTGTTAAAGTCGGATCTTTAGAATGGTTTTATCGGGAAGGAAACCCTGAAAAAACGGATAAACCCCCTGTTTTGTTATTGCATGGTTTAGTCTCTCAGAGTTACAGTTGGGGGGTGATTATGCAAGAATTAGTCAGTCAAGGCTATCGTGCGATCGCCCCAGACTGGATCGGTTCTGGATTTTCGGGTAAACCGGATCAACGGGAGTTTGCGTATACTCCAGATGCGTTTATTGAAGCGTTAGCAGGGTTCATTCAAACCTTAGAATTAGAGCAATTCTCTTTAGTAGTTCAGGGATTTTTAGGCTCAGTGGGGTTACAATATGCCCTGCGTCATCCTGAACAAATTGAAAAATTAGTGATTCTTAATACTCCTGTTTCTTCCTCAGCAAAACTGCCTTGGAAATTACAACAAATGACGTTACCCTTTGTGGGGGATATGATGACACAAGATCCCTTATTAGTGGATAGAACCTTGGAAGGAGGAAGTAAATATGTAATTGAAGATAAAGTTTTAGATGTGTATCGCCGACCTTTTTTAAAAAGTTCTTCTTCGGGGCGTTCTTTGTTAGCAACATTAAAAAAATTAAATTTAAAAGCCGCAATGAACGAAATTGAATCGGGTTTTAAAAACTGGGATCGTCCGACTCAAATTATTTGGGGATTAGCTGATCCTTGGTTAGACTTTGAAGAAACAGAAAATTTTGCTCAATCTATTTCTGGTTCAGAATTAGTCAAATTAGAAAAAGCCGCCCATTATCCCCAAGAACATTGGCCCCAAGAAATTAGTGAATCTTTGCTGTTATTTTTACGGAAAAAAGCGTTTTAAAATTATGAATTACAGGTAAGGAGATTACTTTTAATTCACATCCGGCAAAGGGCGAGAAAACCTCGCCCCTACAATTGAATGAATAATTAACGGGTTCCAGGTAATGTTAAGCCTTCTGCGGCTGCTCGATAGGGTTCGACTTTATCACTAAAATCAATCGGTAAAACGGCAACCACATTTTCATGAGGACGGGGAATAATCACCCAAGTTTCTAAGGCTGCACCATAGGCTTTTTCAACCGCCGCAATACCTGCATCCATTGCAGTTTTTACTTCGGAAACATCCCCGCGAATCATCACGGTAAATCTAGCACTTCCCGCCCGAATATATCCCACTAATGTTACCCGTCCGGCTTTAACCATGGCATCGGCTGCCGCTAATACCCCTGGAAACCCTTTGGTTTCTAAAGCTCCAACTGCTTGCTGTGACATTGAATTTCTCCTAAATGAATTAAACTGAAGGTGTGGCGACTCAATGTTAAAAAGATGAGTATAAATTTCGCCAGATTAGAAGTTATGTTAAGTCCAACCGATATGAATTTAGGTTCGGAAGCGTTCGCTGAGTTCTGTGTAATCTATTGACATAACATCTACGATGTTCTCAGGCGGGTTAGGAACAACGTAGTAAGTAATGATAGAACAGCCAAACGTTTTTTCTGCCGCTTCAACGCCAGCCTGGACAGCCGGAACCACTTCCGAAGTTGGCCCCCGCACTGCCACAATAAATTCACCCCGTTCTGCTAAATCATAGTATACGAGGGTGACACGCGCAGCTTTCACCATTGCATCTGCTGCGGCTAACACCCCTGGAAAACCCAAGGTTTGTATAACACCTACCGCCTCTGGCATTGAAGTCTCCTATTCATCGGAACGCATCAAAATCATTGTACGACTGAATGGTACTGTTAAAGCGGGGATTAGGGGTTGGGTGTTTGAGGTTGAGTGTTGTTGAGGTTGGTTATCCAGGGTATTGACAGTCAAAATTGAGTTAAATCATTTTTTTCAATAGGGATTCAAATTGTTTAAGCTTTTCATTGTTGATCTCGTTTAACTCGAAAACGGCTGTCAAGTGATCGGATCAATACTAATACTTTATATTGGCTTCTGACAAACAACATAAATGATCCCCTGTTCATCCGCTCTAGCAAAATCCTGTTCTCCACTGTATATACAAATAGAGTCAAATCCTACCGCTTGCAAAGCTGAAATCACTTCATCACGAACATAACCTTTTACAAGCCAAGTTTGATCGCAACGCTGCCAATTTTGTTCAGTTAATTCAAATATCGTGATGTAAATTTTACCGATTCTGGTTTCCGAATTATACATTCGTTTTAACGCCCAGGCATACTCGGTTTGAACATCCCCTTCTAGAGAATTATGCCAACTTCCTTGATATCGTTGATCAAGGCTGAGATCAAACATAAACCACCCATTCAGTCGTAAGGCAGTATAAACATTTTGAAAGGTAGATTGTAACTCTTCAATAGATAAAATATGATTAAAACTATAATGCGTTGAAATGACTCCATCAAAGCGATCAGGCAAGTGAAAGAAACGAGCATCCTCTAAAATCAATTGGCTATCAGGTGCATTAATTTCCGCATATTTTAACATTTTTTCAGAACCATCTATCCCTGTTAATTGATAACCTTTTTCTTGGAGTTTTTGCATCAGTTGCCCAGAACCACAACAGAGATCAAGAATTTGCCCTCCGGTTGGTATCTGTTTGAGAAATAATTCCTCAATAATCGGCATTAATGAATCACAAACGGGGGTTCCCCAAGATTCATTATTAATGTGAGCAAACATATCATAAGCCGAATAACGCGTTGCTGAATTCATTAGATTTTTCTCCTAAGTTTTTACAATTTTGCTAAAAAAATTAAGGTAAAAAATAACCCGCTCTTAATTCTTGAACACTCTCTTTTACAGCAGCAAGAATTTGCTCAAGATCAGGGGATGTATGAGCAGTCGATAAAAAACCGCCTCCACCTCGAAGCATAACGCCTCGGAAAAGCAAATGATAATACAATAAATCAAAAACAATAGCGGCTTCTGAATGATTTTCAGATTCACTATCACTGCCAACAACAGGCCCGAAAACTGAACCAAACGAAGTCATTTGAATGGGGAGTTGCTCTTGGCTAAAGTAAGTATTGAGCGTTTTAACAAAATTTGAGGTTAACTCATTTAATTGGGTTTGTAAACCAGAACCTTGGATTTTTAAATACTCCAGTACCGCTTTTGCGCCTGCTAAAGCCAGGGGGTGTTTACAAAATGTTCCTGCAAAAAAGGTGGTTTTTTCTTGAGGATAGGATGAGTCTCCATACTGCCAAATTCCCCCATCAATAGCATTCATATATTTAGCTTGACCTGCTATTACTCCAATGGGTAAA
>JBMDYE010000523.1:0-23249 GCA_048595135.1 Planktothrix sp.
TAACATCATGGCGCTGTCAATGGGTTCATGAAACATCGTTTGTTCAGCTTCATCATTGGACGTGCTGGCTTTATTTTGTACCATCATATTGCCCGCCAAGCTACTATAATTCGCTTCTGCATCCAGCGCGCGTAAAACATCTTGGGCGGACTGATAACGGTACTGAACGGAAAACTCTAACATCCGTTGCAAAATACTGGTCAAAGACTCGCTGAGTTCCACATGGGGAAGCCATAACACCTCCCCGGTCACAGGGTTATGCTCAAACGAGTTAGGAGATTTCCCCGTTAATAAATAAACGCAGGTCATCCCCACCGCATAAATATCACTGGCGTACACCGGACGCAGCGCCATCTGTTCAGGGGGAGCAAACCCCGACGTCCCAATGGCAAAATTGGTAAACGCCGTTTGTCCGGTTCCCATCATCGTCGCTTGGTTAACTTCATCCTTCACCGCCCCAAAATCAATCAACACGAGATGTTGGTCAATGCGACGCCGTAGAATATTCGCGGGTTTAATATCCCGATGGATGACTTCTTGGCTATGAATATAGTTCAGAACAGACAAGATTTCCCGTAAGAAAAGTTTCGTTTCTGCTTCACTAAACACCCCTCGTTCTTTAACTTCTTGTTTGAGGGTGTATCCATCAATGTACTCTTGCACTAAGTAAAATTGTTTTCCTCCCACAAAATAATCAATGAGGCGAGGAATTTGAGGATGGTCACCAATTTTACCTAAAGTTTTCGCTTCTCGCTGAAACAACTCGCGCGCCATTTCCAAAACCCGGGATGACGTGGCGGTTGGACGCAGTTGTTTAACCACACAGTTCGGTTGTCCCGGTAAGGAAATATCCTTTGCTAAGAACGTTGCACCAAACCCACCTTTACCCAACGGTTGCATCACTTGGTAACGATTTCTCAGTAGTAATTTTGAACCACAAGTCTTACACTTGAGGGCTTCATCTGCATTTTCAGGTTGGGGACAGGCTGGATTGACACAGTAGTTCATGATATTCAATATAGCGTTCCGCCATTAAACTGAGAACTCGCAAAACCAATACTAACGAAATTTACCCACCTGTGACAGGACAACAGCGGATACCTGATTCCTGAAATCGGCAGTGGGCTTTGCGGATGGCTGAAATGTATCCCACTCCAATATAAGGAAAGTTTTACCCTACCTCTATTATCACGTTATCTTTACTAACTTCCGTAGAAGATCGCCAAACCTTCGTAAAGATTTAGTAAAGTTTCCTAATTTTCTCCAGAAAGGTAACTTAATAACTGAATAATATACTATTTTTGGCCTTTGAGGGGATATTGATCAGGCAGGAGGCAGGAGGCAGGAGGCAGAGGGCAGGAGGCAGAAAGAAGGAAGAAGAAAAGAGTTGTCTCCTTGTCTCCTTGTCTCCCCCCAGGGCTGTTTCATTTTCTCCCAAAAACTTCTATGACCTAACCCCCCAACCCCCTTCCCTGCAAGGGAAGGGGGAGCCATTTAAACACTTTAAAGATTTGATATTAAGAATTCTTCCCCCCTCTCCTTGTAGGAGAGGGGGTTAGGGGGAGAGGTCATACAAATTCACTCTTGAAAATGAAACAGCCCTAGCCCTGCTTCCCCGCTCAAAGGCGCTCTCTTCTAACTGGTGACTGTCTCCCGACACCTGATAAGCTGGAAGTTGCAACAATGGACAATGGAAACTGAAAGCGAACAATAACGATGCGTATCTCTCTAAATTGGCTGCGGGAACTGGTTGATATTACAATGACTCCCCAGGAGTTGGCGGAAACCTTGACAGTGGCAGGGTTTGAAGTAGAGGATATTGAAGATTTACGGAGTTGGGCAGATGGAGTGGTCTTAGGTAAAATTCTCCAAGCTGAACAACACCCAAACGCCGATAAACTTAGAGTCTGTACCGTAGATATTGGCGGTTCTGAACCCCTGAATATTGTTTGTGGCGCGGCGAATGCAGCATCGGGGATGGTGGTTGCAGTTGCAACAGTTGGAACCCATTTACCGAAAGTCAATTTAACCCTGAAAAAAACTAAACTGCGGGGTGTTCCTTCGGAAGGAATGATTTGTTCCTTAGCGGAATTAGGATTAGAAAAAGATTCCTCCGGTATTCATAGTTTTGAGTTAGAAAATCCGGCGTTAGGGAGTGATGTTAGACCGCTTTTAGGGTTAGATGATGTGATTTTAGATGTCACGGCGACCGCCAACCGTGCTGATGGGTTAAGTATGGTGGGAATTGCCCGTGAAATTGCTGCCTTAACAGGGGCATCCTTAAGAATTCCTGAAGCGGCAGGAATATTAATCGAACCGTCAAAAATCGCTTCTAATTTATCGGTTCAAATCACTGATAAAAATGCTTGTCCGATTTATATTGGTACAATCATTGAAAATGTAAAAATCACTTCTTCTCCCGACTGGTTACAACGACGTTTACAATCGGCTGGAGTCCGTCCCATTAATAATGTTGTGGATGTCACCAATTATATTTTATTAGAATGGGGTCAACCCCTCCATGCCTTTGATTTAGATCGCCTCAAAACCCTAACTAATTCATCGGATGTAACCGTTGGGGTGCGTTTTGCTAAACCTGATGAATCCATTAAAACCTTAGATGGGTTAACCCGGAAACTTCAGGAGCAAAATCTTTTAATTACCGCTAATGATTACCCCGTTGCTTTAGCGGGAGTTATGGGGGGAGAAGAAACAGAAGTTTTTGAAGGAACTCAAAACTTACTGTTAGAAGCGGCTATCTTTTCTCCCATTACAATTCGTCGTTCTGCTAGAGCGCAGGGCATTAGAACCGAGTCTTCTACCCGTTATGAACGAGGCGTTAATCAGGCGGAATTAGCGTTAGCTTGTCGGCGGGCAATTTTATTAATTAAAGAATTAGCGTCAGGGGTTCCCGTTGCTCAGGAAAGCGATAGCAGTGGTTTAGAAGTTACGATTCCAGAAATTACCCTCCGTCTTGACCGGATTAATGCTATTTTAGGACAACTAAAACGAAGTCAAGAAACGTTAATTGAGGCTTATTTACAACCCGAAGAAGTTGAAGGGATTCTCACCGCTTTAGGGTGCGGTTTAGTTCGCAAAGATGAAGATAATTCTGTAATTTGGCAAGTTACGGTTCCCCCTTATCGCTATCGCGATTTAGAACGGGAAATTGATTTAATTGAAGAAGTTGCCCGTCTCTATGGGTATGATAATTTCTGTGAAACGTTACCAAGTCAAGGGGTATCGGGTTATTTACCCCCAGACCAGGTGGCAATGCGACAAATTCGGGCGGTATTTAGAGCCGAAGGATTAACGGAATTAATGCACTATTCCTTAGTGAAAACTGAGGGAGACAATCAAGTTGTTTTAGGAAATCCTTTGTTTGTTGAATATTCGGCTTTACGCACCGAAATGTTAACGGGATTAATTGATGCTTTTGTTTTCAATTTACAAAATGGAAATGGAGCATTAAATGGCTTTGAAATTGGGCGCATTTTCTGGAAAGAGGGGGAACAATATCACGAACAAGATGCGATCGCAGGGGTGATTGGTGGTGATCCCAGCCAAGGACGTTGGGTTCGCAGTGGTCAAGAACAACCGATGACTTGGTTTGAAGCGAAAGGCATTTTAGAAGCGGTGTTTCAACGGTTAAATTTAACGGTTGAATACAAACCCGAATCAAGTATTGAACAACTCCATCCCGGTCGAACTGCGTCTCTGTGGTTACAAGGAAAACGGTTAGGAATTTTTGGACAATTACACCCTGAAATTTGTCAAAAACAAGATTTACCGAATCAAGTTTATCTGTTTCAATTCGAGTTATCGTTATTAATTGAAGCGATGAACCGTCCGTCTAATTTAGTACGGAAATTTCAATCCTATTCAGCGTTCCCTGCTTCCGATCGCGATATTGCCTTTTTTGTTCCGGTTGAAGTGGCTGTGGGTGATATTCAACGTTGTATTACTAAAGCGGCTGGCAATTTATTAGAGTCGGTTCAACTGTTTGATGAATATCGGGGTAAAAATGTTCCTGAAGGTCAACGCAGTTTGGCATTTCGGTTAGTTTATCGGGTGGGCGATCGCACGTTAACTGAAGAAGACATTGAACCCAGCCAACAAAAAGTTCGAGATGCTTTAGTTAAACAATTTAACGTAAGTTTGAGAAGCTAAAAGAGGAATTAAGAATTAAGAATTAAGAATTAAGAATTCACCTCGTTTCTAGGTTCTACCTAGAAATGTAATTTTGCAGGCTCCGCCTGCGGTTTTTTGGGAGGCAGAGCCTCCAATTTAGCATTCCTAGCTAGAAGCTAGAAGCGAAGAATAAAATTAGATTAGGAGAACAAAAATCATGGCGAAATATGTGATGTTTGGAAGCTATTGTGAGAACGTTTTAGAAAAGCGAGAACCTTATCGTCAAGCCCATTTAGAAGGATTGAAACAACAAAAAGAATCGGGCGTTTTAATCACGGTCGGCCCGACAAAAGATGTTACTAAAGTGTTTGCTATTTATGAAGCAGAAAATGAAGAAACGGTGCGGAAATTAGTTGAATCTGATCCTTATTGGGAAAATGGAATCTGGACGGAATACGACGTGAAAGAGTGGATTCAAGTTTATTAGTTAGAAGAGTAATGATGGGCATAGCCCATCCTACTTTTGATCGCCGGGATTGAGAAGAGTAATGATGGGCATAGCCCATCCTACTTTATTCTAAGCGATCGCCTGGACAAATTCGATAACCTGCTTCAATACATTGGGGTTTTAAACTATCAACTAAGGATAGAAATTCTGTTAATTTTTTCCCTTGTAAATCCAGAGTTTCTATCATTTCTGCTTGTGCATTTCCCCGATGATGAACGACTACTCGTTCTTGTTTTCCACCGCCAAAGGATTGAAAGGTTTCGTTAGCCAATTGACAAGTTATCGGAAATTTACCCATAAATGTTTTACCGTCTTCTGCTTCGTAATTCCAAAAAACAGTATAACTAGGCTCTCGATTTTGTTCTTGACAAAATGCCTGTGTAACCTCGATCATTCGAGCAATATGAGCGTCATATAAACGCAATTTTTCTTGAATTTCAGTGGTGGTTGTTGCTTCTGAAACTCTTAGGGTTGCGGTGCGGATTGTTGAATGACCTCCGGCTCCGGCAAAGTTAATATAAACATTAGAAAGGGGAATTGCTAAAGCGGAATTATAGCAACTCCCGATCCAAAAACTAGCTAATACAACAGGAAATAAAAAATATCGCATTATTCCTTAAACACCGTTTAAAATAACCCTTTAAAGAGTTTGAGTCCGTCCGTATTACCTAACATCGGATCTGAAGCCCGTTCTGGGTGCGGCATCATCCCGATAATATTGCCTTGACGGTTACAAATCCCTGCAATATTATTCACCGAACCGTTCGGATTTTCCGCAATATTGGGCGTTTTATCGGTTCCATAACGGAACATGACTTGATTATTGTCTTCTAATTCCGCTAACGTTTTTTCATCTGCAAAATAACACCCTTCTCCGTGAGCAATGGGTAAATTAATCACTTCTCCGGCATTGTAACTGGATGTCCAAGGGGTGTTATTATTAATCACCGTGAGGGGAACTTGATCACAAATAAAGTGTAAATCCCGATTTCTGACTAACGCCCCTGGTAATAATCCGGCTTCGGTTAAGACTTGAAATCCGTTACAAATTCCCAGGACATATTTACCTTGATTGGCGTGTTCAACGGTGGAACGCATGACGGGAGAAAAACGAGCGATCGCACCACATCTTAAATAATCGCCGTAACTAAATCCCCCCGGAATGACAACTACATCAATATCCGATAAATCCGTATCTTGATGCCAAATCATGCGCGTGGGTTGACCAAGTAATCCTTGAGTGACCCAAGCAACATCGCGATCGCAATTAGAACCAGGAAATACAATAACCCCAAATTTCATTGTTAGTTTATGAATTAAATTAATGGTTACTAGCGGCGGGTCGATCAAGATGATTGAAAATTCCCGCCTGTCGAGTTATCGGTTTGCGGTTGCGGAAACTTCCATCAAATCAAACCGATAGGTTTCGATGACTGGATTGGCTAATAATTGATCGCAAATCCGGTCAAGTTCGCTTTTCGCGGCGGCTTCATCCGTTGCTGAAAGCGTCATTTCAATATATTTCCCAATCCGGACTTGTTCAACGTTGTCATATCCCATGTGTTGAATACCGGATCTGATCGCCACTCCCTGTGGGTCTAACACAGACGGGCGAAGCGTCACATAAATTCGAGCTTGGTAATGATGGCTCACAGCAATCCTTCATCTAACTGCACGTCTTCTATTATCGCTCAAGGGGGAAGTGTCACACAATCTTCACAACATTGTCACGCCGAGTTCACATCCAGGGGATAACTTATGAATTGTAAGCGAGTTACTCCTCACTCCTCACAACCATAATCACGTTCCATTCCTCACCACTGGCTCCTCACCAGTGGAATTTTTTTTATACTTAAAAAAAATGACAATTGGGCTTGATCTGGATGAACACGTTAGTTAGTGATCCTGAAGATTTAGCAAATTCTGTGCAGTATTTACCGTTATAGAAAAATTTTTGAAAAATTCAAGACTTCCTGATAATTGTTGGAAGAGAAATTATCTTTGTGTAAAATGTTGTCAATTTTTGTCATACTAATTGACTGAGCGTTGGTTGGGTTGTGTGATGATGAAAAAATGGACTGTTGTTACGCTGTTGATGCTGTATTTACTCGCCGTTGGGGTGACGGTGGGATTAAAAAATGTCGATTGGATCAAAGCCCAAGTTAACGCTTTGGTTCCTCCCGCAACCTCTATTCCTCAATTTGAACGGGTTGTTGCTGAACCATCATCAGAATTTTCGACAAAAGAAAATACACAAGTGACCTTGATGGGGACAGAAACCGCCGCAGAATCGCCAGAACCTGTGATCTTAGAAACACAGACCCAGGCTAATATCAATGTTCAGGCTCCTGGGACTTGCGCCTTACAACCTGATCCCAATCCTCCCGCCAGTGGTAGACCAGGGCCAGCCATTAACCCGGTGACGTTGTATCGGTTCCGACGTCCAGGGGATTTACAAGCCAGCAGTTCAGGAACCGTTGGTTACGCACCGAATGAATATCAAGCGATCGCCAATCCCACGAATTACGGACAACGATTTCTTTATGATATTGCGGGAAAACCAGTTAATCAAGCGCCGATTATTGTTCTTCATGAAACTGTTTCAGATGTTTATAGTGCGGTGAATTTTTTCCAAACGCCTCACGCTTCCGAGGATAATCAAGCCAGTTACCACACCTTAATTATGTTAACGGGGGATATTGTTTATATTGTTCCGCCTGATTTAAGGGCTTATGGGGCGGGAAATTCGGTCTTTGCAGGGCCACAAGGGACAGAAACCGTATCAACCCACCCCAAGCGTCCTCCCTCGGTGAATAACTTTGCTTACCATGTTTCCTTGGAAACGCCACCAGATGGACGCAATAACCAACCCACCCACAGTGGTTATACGACAGCGCAATATCAAACCTTAGCGTGGTTAGTGGCGAAAACAGGGGTTCCTGATGAACGCATTACCACCCACGCGGCGGTTGATCGTTCAGGAGAACGTCAAGATCCGAGAAGTTTTGATTCTCAAACGTTTTTTCAATTATTACAATCCTATCCCCGCACTCAAGAAATTGTGATTAATTGTCAAACCCCTTATTTGAATTAAAGATTAATGGAATCGGTTAAATCTGCATTCAAGGTAACAAACCGTTGAGCGGGTAAAAATCGAATCGGTTTACCTTGAATCAGATCAGAAATTTCCGTCACCGTTTCTAGCTCTGAAAACCCATCCCTAGTAATTAAAAATTTCAGTACATCAAAACTCTTGGTATGGGTGAGATGATAACCGCCATGAACATCGAGTTTTCCGGCTAAATATAAAATCGTATTGATTAAATCAATGATTAAACTGGTGGCCCAATTTAAAGGCAAGGGAACCCCATTCACCCCGGGCATTTGTGAACAATCAAGGTAATTAAATTTTTCAAATAAATCAAAGGCTGAGGTGGGTTGAACCGCCGATTGAGAAGTAATCATATTTCTAATATAGGGACGATATTCTTGCTTTCCGTCCCAAGTGGGAAGCCGTTTTAAATAAACATTACCGAGTCGCAATCCCGACATTTCTATACTGGGTTCACTAAACCAATTTCCCACTAAAGACAGATACCGTAAAACAATATCGCGATCGCTTGATAACAAATAAATTTGATTACATCTAAGAATCGCAGAACGAACATAATTATTTCGCCCTTCTCTGAGGAATTCTAGGGGAATATCAGGGGAGGTTAAAATCAGTTTATCTAATTTTAGATAATCCCCCATATCATTTTTTTCATGTTCTAGGCGATCTTCTTTCCCAAAGCGATCCGATAAAATTCTCAGCACATTAACAATTACCAAAGCCCCCATACTATGACCGATTAAGTTAACATTCATCGGCGGGAAATTTTGGTTATAATAACTGGCAATGACTTGTTTTTCTCCTTCCCCATAAAATGGCATAGAGGTATAGGGATTTTCCCCTAACACTTTATCTAAGCGCCAGAAAAATTCGGCTAAATCAGGGGCCCCATAATGAATGGCTCGATAGCGATCGCGTTGATAAACTGCGAGTCGCAAAATTTGCATTAAGATTAACCACAAGACAAAAACGGGAAAAGCCACCCCATTCCACTGAGAGATTAAGTCAGAAATTTGATTAAAATTAAACCAATTCCAAAGGGGAGATAACGCAGGTTCTAAGCCGAATACAGTTAAAATTGGAACCCAAATTAAACTTAAAAGAACATAGAAAATTGTTCCCGCAATCCCAGCTAACAATGCCACAATAAATAAGAATTTTAAAGAAATTCCCCATTGTTGCCATAAATCATTCCATAATCCTAAACTGGTAATCGGCTGTTCACTCGGCCAATGATACCCAATATAAACGCTGCGATCTTCTAAGGTTCCAATTTGATTAATCGGCCCTTTCATCGATAACGATTCCACTTCATCCATAAATTCTCGATAGAATTTTTCTGAAGGGCTAGAATAACCATGGGTTCTTAAGGTGAAACGTCGGAATTTTGCCATCCGCATCATCCGACCCATTTCAGCAATATTAAATAACGGTCGAAATCGCTCCAGTGGAGGCAGTTTCCGATCAACATTTAAAGACGTTCGAGCGGTACTAACGACTAAAAAGCTGTTCGGATATTTGCGATCAACATACAATTCAAAATTGCGACTAATTGCCTTGGCAAATTGTTTATTATGCCAACTATTTAAGGCTCGAATCACATAATTTTCATCAACTTGGTGATCAAAATCGGGGTATTCTTCTAAATTACAGGTAGACCGTAATGCCTCAGCAATCTCTTGTTCTGAGGTATAAGCACCATAGGTGGGTAATTGATGAATCGTTTGCGGTTGGATTTTTGGGGGAGTTGGATAAGCCAATTGAACAATGCGGGCTTTTGTCCACCCATCGGAAAAAGGGGCCGTATTGCGAACAATAGACTCTAACCAACGATAATCATTTTCAAGGGTTTCGGGCTGCCAGTAAAACGGTAAACCTTTGTATGTTCGCTCAGTACCCATAGCGTTATCAGTTCAAGGTTAAATTACGTTGTTCTGAATCAGTATTGATCAGGCTAATAGCATGACACAAAATTGACCTTTTGTGGTAACTGAGCCACCCCTCACCCTAAATTAATTTTTCTTAATTTTCAATTCCAAATTTGACGCCACCAAGGATCGGAACTGCTTTCTATGAATTGAACGCGGCGACGAATATCGTCTATTTTCCAATTGGTTAAATTGGCTAAGTTTTGGATTTCTTCTTCCTGGCGTCGTCTCACGCTTTGTCGATAGGATTCAGCATTTGAACATTGCATTTCCCCTTTGTAGGGATGGGTAATAATATAACGACCTTGGAAAAAATCTTGATTGGCTGTTTCTTGAAAGTTTAAATCTTCAGGAAAGGTATCACGGGTATAACGCACATGAATGCGGCTAATAAAAACAGAATTCTTTTGAGGGGAATCTAACCAAAAGACTCCCGCTTGTTTTAATTCATCACGACTTAAGGGATCAGCAGAACAAGGATCACAGCCGCCCATATTCCAAGCATATTCTAAGAAAGCAACTTTTTTATTTTCTCGTTGGTAAGCGGTGGTAAATAAAGATTTATAGAAATTGGCAAATTCCGATTTCACAAATTCAGGAATTCCTTGATCAGACGGAATTTTAACGGTGCGATAATTCGTCAGTTCTACTTGACCTTTTGGGGATAGCAAATAAACAATTAAATCTTGTTCTCCGGTGGCATTCATCATTCCTAACCGAATCGGTAACATAAACCGAGGAGATTCATAGGCAATCATTAAAGGTCGTAACGTCTGAAACCCAGAGATACTAAATTTTTCAAGATTAATTTTAGCGACGAAAAACTTTAAATTTTGGCGAATATAAGGCTGTAATAAAGCACTTGCACCTTGAGGGATTTTATAGCCATTTTGAATCAGCCAAGTTTCTAAACCACCAGATTCTTCAGCACTTAAAATTAAAATATCATATTCCCCAACGGTAAAACGTGCTTCAACGGTTACTCCTAAAGCGGAATCTGAAGCTCTTTCTTCAAGCAGAGTAACATCGCCGCCTCTACTTCCTCCTCGTGTTGATGGATAAGGAGGCAGAGGATTACAAGGATCGGGATCAAAATATTCAACTAATCGAGGCGCGCTAAACCCATCTAATCGTTCTATAATTTTCGGTTCTGCGATTCGCACTTGTTCTTCTTTTAAAACAACGGGAACAGGAACCACTAAAGCAAAATCTTTCACATCTCCTTTATAATCATTTGCCATTGTTAAAATCGTTCGATTTCCATCTCTGGCTAAGATAACTTGCGACGCTTGGTTATATAAACTGGCATCCGCTTTTGCAACATAAAATCCACAAAAGGCTAAAGCGGGAGATGCAAAACTCAACAGGAATAACCCGGAAATCAAGAGCAAAGAAACAGAGTTTATAATCGCTATTTTAGGGCTAAAATCAAAATTTTTACTGAAGAAACCCGGTTTCTGACCCAGATATTTTTTCATGACAACCTCCTCGTAGGATGGGCTATGCCCATCAATGATTTTTAAATCTCAACAATTTGATAACTGGGATTTCTTGTCCAATGAAATAACGGGGCTGCCCAAATAAGATGACTTTTGCCTATTAATGATTTTTAAATCTCAACAATTTGATAACTTGAATTTCTTGTCCAATGAAATAACGGGGCTGCCCAAAGTTGATCTAAAATTAACGTCAAGGGAGATAAGGCAAATAACGCCCAAAATACGGCGGTTGATAGGAAAAATTGGTGCTGAAGAATAAAGGTGAATCCAGCGATTAAAATTGCCCAAATCATCCGACTGGTTCTAGCATTGGGAATCGAACGGGGATCGGTTAACATAAATAAGGCAAATAATAATAAACTTCCACTCATCAACTGATGAATATAAACATCCCAACTCCAACCTAAACTAACCGTTCTAAAGGCTTCTAAACCCGCATAACTGGCTAAAAACGTAGCGGAAGTATCCCAACGCCCTACTTTTTTAAGAATAATCCCTCCTAAGCCTAAAAATAGGAGAAAATACCAACTATCTGAACCCCATTGTCCAGGGGAAACCCAAGCATCGGAACTGAAGGTTAAGGCGATAATAATGCCAAAGTTAGCGGGGTTAAAAAAATGTTTTCCTTGATATTGTAAAATAAATTTACTAGCGATCGCACAACAACCCGCTAACATCATGGTTGTCCAATGATTCGCCCGTAATAACAAACATAATCCTAATGTTGTAATTAAAGCACTGCGCCAAGCAAAGGAAAATTCAGGACTAAACCCTTTCTTTTTTCCTTCAAAATCAGGGATCATTGAAAAGTTAAATTGGGAGTGAATCCAATCAAAAATTCCTTGCGTGACTAAGCAACTACAGGCAATGACTGCGATTAAATCCCAGTGTAATGTCCAATCTCTCGTTCCAATTCCTAACAGTAAAAAAACCGATAGAAATAAAATTTGGGCGTGACGGGCATCTTTAAACATTGGATTTCCCCTTATTTGGATTAAACTAATAAGAACTGCACCCAATCGTCTAATTTTTGACTATTCCCTTCTGCCAATTGTTCCCCCAACTCACTAATTGCATTAAGATTGGTGGGCGATGAATCATCCATCGGCAGAACTCTTTTATCGGTCAAAACCGGATCAATCCTTAAATAATGATCCGGTTTGCCTATGGCATCAAACATTTGTTTCATTTGATAATCAACAATTTCTGCTCCTGCTGTCATAATAATATCAAATAAAGGATTTAACCATTCAATTTTTCCCCAATCTTTTGCCTCCTCATAGAAATATTTCTTTTTAATATCTCCGGTTCCTAATGATAAAATCACCATTTCTTTAGCCGTTGGCCCCGTTTCATACCGCTGATCAATGTTAAACTCTCGATTAAAGGTATGACGAGCTTCAGCATAGGCACAAAGCGCCGGATTATTAGCAAAGACACCCCCATCAATACAAGTATAATATTCTTGATCGAGGGCTTGAATTTGAGCCACTTCAAAAAATGTTGGTGCGGCGGAAGTGGCGCGGAGAAGATCCCGCACAAAAAAATCGGAACTCACGTTTAATTTAGCATTGTGTTGGGTAAAAAACAAAGCTTTTCGCCGTTCAATGTCATAGGAGGTAATTAAGCAGGGTTTTAACAATTCACTCAGCTTTAAGTTTTGAAATACATCCCTCGCTAATTGTTCAAAGGCTTTCTCAGAATATTTTTCATCAATAAACCCCCCTGGATTTCTCCAAGCATCTTCTTTAGAAATTTGAAAAATTTGGCTCCCATGATTGCGTAAAAAATTATAGGCGTCCTCAGCAGAATATCGAGGTCGAGTGGGATTTTCGGGATCAGGATAAAGATAAAGACAAGTTAAAATCCCTCCCGCACTGGTTCCAGCAATTAAGTCAAAATAATCGACGATTTTAGCGTCTATATTGCCCGTGAAATCTTGCAATTTCTGCTCAACGGCTTTTAAAATTTGGGCAGGAATAATTCCTCGTAATCCGCCTCCATCTAAGGAGAGAATGCGCGTATATTTTGCCATCGTTGTTTTCTTCCAGTCTCAATCTAAATCAAGCCCACATTTTAGATAAATGATCTCGAATCTCAAAGAAATCATTCCAAGGAATATAGGATTTTTGATATTCATCTAAATAGTTTGCCAAGCGATCGCGTGCAAAAACAATCGGTGCGGCTAACGCCATATTTAAGTCGGTAACGGAATCTCCAATGGCAATTTTTTCTGCCGTTGGATATTGTTCCATGACTTTAACTTTAGCCACTAATTCGGTGTCGGCTTCAAAATCAGAAGAAACCTTACAATATTCTTCTGAAATATCCAAATCAACGGCATAAACCCCATCAATTTGATCAATTAAATCTCCTAACACCGTTTCCACCATCACCCGCACTCCTCCTGACACCAACACAAACGGAACATCCTGTTGTTTTAGAAATTCCAGCAGTTCCACAAATCCGGGGCGCACTTTCTTAATACGAGCAAATTCGATAATTTCAGGATAAAAACGCGAAGGAATTGACTCTAACATTGTTCTGACGCCTTCTCGTAACGTCATTTTCCGTTCATACAGTAACGGCATAATTTCTGCCGAAATTTCCGGCGCAAAATGCTTTAACATTGCCACAAAGGTTTCTTCGGCGGTAATCGTTCCATCAAAGTCACAAAAAATAACAGGTTTCATAAATAATTAGTCAAGCTCTTAAGATTGAAAACAACAAAGTCATAATTCCTTAATAAGGATGATAGCGCCACCATTCTCGTGTTAATTTAATTTCTTCATAAGTATACTCTTGTTGTAAATATTCATAAATTAATTTTAAACTGCTATCCCCCATTGTTTCGATGACTTGAATAATGATTTTTTGACGGTCAGGAGAAACAAGCTGATCAATTGCTGTGATTTGGTTGGCAGCAATTAATTTAACCAAATGATCAGAAATGGTACTGGGACGTAACCCCCGTTGATTCGCAATTCCTTCTAGATCGAATCCTTGTTGATACAAACTTAGGGTTTCCATTAAACTATCAGTAATCCAAGAAGAAATAACCGAATGATCAAATTGTTCTGGGGAAGAACTAGACCCTAATTTTTGTTCGCCACAATAAGTACAAATTGCCTCAACAAATTCCTGACCATAACGGTCTACTTTATAACTACCAACCCCAGAAATTTCTCCGAATTCTTCTAACGTTTTAGGGCGTTGTTGTGCCATTAAGCGTAAAGTCGAATCGGGAAACACCATATAGGGAGGGATAGATTGCTGATCCGCTAATTTTTTCCGCAGTTGACGTAACTGTTGAAATAACATTTCGACATCTGCCGCCAAAGAACGAGTTGATTTATCAATTTTTTGTTCTTGAAGCACGGTAATTTCAACAATTCGTTCTCGTTTCATCACTTCCCAACTGCGGGGATTTAATTTTAAAATAGCATAACCATCGGTGGTTTGATCGAGTAATCCTTGTCGTAATAGCGATCGCCCTAAATGTTTCCATTCTTCAACGGTTTTATCTTTGCCAATTCCATAGGTTGATAACTGATCATGTCGGCGATCTAATATTTTTTGACTTTTCGATCCTCTCAACACATCAATAATATAATTCATGCCAAATCGTTCTTTACATCGTGCCACACAGGACAAAAATTTCATCGCTTCAATTGTCCAATCTTCTACGGGTTTTTGACTGCGACAATTATCACATTGTTCACAAGTTCCTGGGAAATATTCCCCAAAATAACTTAACTGAACTGTGCGCCGACATTCCGTTGCTTCGGCATAATCAACCATTTGCCGTAACTGTTGTCGCGCGATCCGTTGTTCATCAAGATCGGGTTTTTGATCAATTAAATAATCAATGGTTTTCAAATCCCCATAACTTAAAAATAAGGCACAATGGGCAGGTTCCCCATCCCGTCCGGCTCGCCCGGATTCTTGATAATAACTTTCTAAGGTTCTGGGTAAATTATAATGAATTACAAACCGCACATCCGGTTTATTAATCCCCATTCCAAAGGCAATTGTTGCCACCATGACCTGCACATCATCCCGAATAAAGCGGGTTTGATTTTCGGCGCGTTGATGATCTTCTAATCCGGCATGATAAGGTAACGCTGGAATGTTATTTTGTTGCAGCTTAAAAGCTAAATCTTCTACATTTTTCCGACTCAAACAATAAATAATTCCTGAACCGCCCACATCTTTAATAATTTTTAAAACTTGATTAAAACTTTGATTTTTTTTAGGAATTACTTCATAATAAAGATTGGTTCGATTAAAACTGGCAACATGAATATAAGGATTAACTAATCCGAGTTGGGCAATAATATCTTCTCTAACCCGTTGGGTTGCGGTGGCAGTTAACGCTAAAATCGGAATATCAGGATAACGATAACGCAGTTGAATTAATTGCCGATATTCTGGGCGAAAATCATGCCCCCATTCTGACACACAATGGGCTTCATCAATGGCAAAGGCTGAAATTCCCAGTTCAGTTTTAATCGTTTCTAAAAACACTAAGAACTTTTCAGTTAATAATCGTTCAGGGGCAACGTAAAGTAATTTAATCTGACCCGACAGGATGGCTAATTCTCTGGCTCTAACTTCTTGAAAGCTTAACGTACTATTTAAAAATGTGGCTCCAATTCCATTGTCTCTTAATGCCTCCACCTGATCTTGCATTAAGGCAATTAAAGGGGAAACAACAATCATTAATCCCGGTTTTAATAAGGCAGGTAATTGAAAACAAAGAGACTTGCCCCCTCCCGTTGGCATAATGATTAATAAATCTCGCTTTTGCAGAGCTTGTTCAATAATGTCGCGCTGTCCGGGGCGAAAGGAATCATAGCCAAAGAAATGTTTGAGGGATTGTTCGAGAGATTGCGGTTGGGCAAAAGCAGTAGAAATTAGCCCTGACATTGATTTCGATTAATACTGAACGTCTTTACTATTTTAGGAGTAAAACTCGCACTTGGCTAGAGAGTTTAATTTTTTTAAGGTTGAGTTTTGGAAGTTTCTCTATACGGATGACCTAAAAAATGTTACATTTTGATACGAGTCAAACCTTAAGGAAAAAATTTATGCCGCGAGCTATCTGGAATGGTGCTGTTTTAGCAGAAAGTGACAAGTGTGTTGTCGTTGAGGGAAATCAATATTTTCCCCCAGATTCGATTAAACCTGAGTATTTTCAGGACAGTAACACCCATACCACTTGCGGTTGGAAAGGGGTTGCCAGTTATTATAATATTGTTGTTGACGGCCAAGTAAATAAAGATGCCGCTTGGTATTACCCAGACACCAAACAAGCCGCTAACAATATTAAAGGTTATGTTGCCTTTTGGAAGGGTGTGAAAGTAGAAGTTTAATAATTTTTCCCCTCTCGTTCCCAGGTTCTACCTTGGAATGCCTGGGCGGAGGCTCTGCCTCCTTTCCTACCCCAGGCGGAGCCTGCATTAAGCATTGCTAGGTCGAACCTAGCAACAAGAAATTTCTTAATTCTTAATTCCTAATTAATTGTGTCCGATTATTCTTCTCAAGATTATTCTAATTCCTATCGACTTCCTAACCAACGGTGGTATATTTTCCCTGAACAGTTAGATTTTGCTCAACAATTAACGGATGAGACAGGACTCAATTCGTTAGTTACTCAAGTTTTAATTAATCGAGGGATTAATACCCCTGAACAAGCCCAAGCTTTTTTAAATCCAGAATCTCAATTTCTGCCTTCCCCCTTAGAAGAATTTCCTGATTTAGCGAAGAGTATAGAATTATTAGAAACGGCAATTAAAACTGAAGAAAAAATCGCGATTTGTGGAGATTATGATGCCGATGGAATGACCAGTACCGCTTTATTAATGCGATCGCTTTCCACATTAGGTGCTAAAGTAGATTATGCCATTCCTAGCCGTATGAAAGAAGGCTATGGTATTAATAATCGCATTGTTGAATAATTTCATCAAGAAAATGTTAAAATTATTCTAACTGTTGATAATGGAATTTCTGCCTACAATCCCGTTGCTAGAGCTAAAGAATTAGGCTTAAATGTTATTATTACTGATCATCACGACTTACCCGAAATCTTACCTCCTGCTGATGCCATTCTTAATCCAAAATTATTACCCTTAACCTCTCCTTATTATGGGTTGGCAGGAGTTGGAATGGCTTATGTTTTAGCAATTTCTTTGGCTCAACAGTTAGGAAAAGTTCAGGGATTAGTGAAACCCTTATTAGAATTATTTACATTAGGAACCATTGCCGATTTAGCTCCTTTGAATGGGGTGAATCGTCGCTGGGTGAAACGAGGTTTAAAATTATTACCTCACTCTCAAATTACAGGAATACAAGCGTTAATTCAAGTCGCAGGCGTTTCAACGGGATACACCCCAAAACTCGAAACTGAAGAAACAGAAATCACCCCCCCAACAACCCCCGCTAAAACCTTAAAACCCGATGATATTGGCTTTCGATTAGGCCCCAGAATTAACGCAATTGGACGATTAGCCGATCCACAAATTGTAATCGAATTATTAACAACAGATAATATGGGAATTGCCTTAGAACGGGCAATGCAATGTGAACAAATTAACCAAAAACGGCAACAACTGTGTCAAGAAATTGAAGAAGAAGCGATCGCTTGGGTCGAACAAAACGAAATTGATTTCAAACAAGAACGGGTTTTAGTGGTTGTTCAACCGGAATGGCATCACGGAGTCATTGGAATTGTTGCTTCTCGGTTAGTAGAACGGTATGGCGTTCCTGTTTTTATTGGCACTTATGAAGAAGAAAAACACAATCATTCTGAGGAAAAATCGAGTTCAATTATTCGAGGTTCAGCGAGAGGAATTTTTGAATTTCATATCTTTAAAGCCTTAGAATTCTGTCACGATTTATTAGGGAAATATGGGGGTCATAAAGCAGCCGGAGGGTTTTCTATGCCTGCTGAAAATTTAGAAGCCTTTCGCGATCGCTTGAGAACGTTTGCTCACCAATGTTTAGAAATTGAACATCTCAAACCCTTAATTAAAATTGATGCGAAAGCCAATTTAAACGAGATTAATTTTAATTTATATGAACAACTGGATCAACTGCATCCTTGTGGAATTGAGAATAATCAACCGACGTTTTGGACTCCGAATGTTAGAATTATTCAACAACGTTTAGTGGGGAAAGGACATATTAAATTAACTTTAACTCAGGAAAACTTTACCCCCACTCAACTGGCTGCCTTACCCACAATTCACGGGATGGCTTGGCGTTGGGGTGATTTTTATCCCCTTCCTCAACGCTTAGATATTGCTTATCATCTGAAAGAAAATACTTGGAATGGAGAAACAAATATTGAGTTAGAACTTGTGGGGGTAAGATTACCGGAAAATCCCGAAATTATTCAATCTCAATTAATTAAAACAACTGAGTTTAATTATCGCGATCGCCATTATACTTGTAGTTTATCTAAACTCGGTAATACCCAAGAATTAAAAATTAGAAATAATAAAGGGGAAGTATTAGCTATTCAGCAAGGTCAACGGTTTGGACTATTAGGAAAAAGCCGTCAGGATGCCCAACCCGTTGATGTTTCCCTCCCCGTTTTTTACAATTTAATTCAAGCCGCCCGTCAAGCCCTCCATTTGTAATTTTATGCCCCTGATGGGCTAAAAAACCCGGTTTCTTTAAGAAACCGGGTTTTTGACCTGCACCTTTTAATTATTTTATTGTTTGTATTGTTAAAACTTGAGGGGGAGACGCATCAGGAGGATAAAGAAAATCAAACTCAACTAACCGTTTTTCTTGGGGTTTTAAAGTTAATTTAACTAACACTTCTCCTCGTTGACCCCGTTTTTGAACTAAATGAAAATAACGAGTTTGAGTTTTTCTTTGCTCATCTTGATAACGAAATCGAACGGTTCCCCGGAAAAAAACTTGCGGTGCGGGCGGGTCTAAAAATCTTAATCCAGGATTAGATAACTTATCTTCTTTTAATGGGGTTTGTACTGTTAAAACCACCGTTTGGGGTTGCCTTGTGGGATTATAAAACGGTAAATTTAAGTTATATTCAATCCCATAATTTCCATGGGCTTGATAAGCCGTATCAGGATATCTAACCACTAAAGGAGCGCTTTGAATTTGATTGGTTCCTAACTGTCCTCTCGGTAAGGTACTAATGGGATAAGAAAATGCTTCTCCTGGTTTAGGAATGGTTAGTTTTCCACTCCCTAGATTATCTTCTAAATTGGCATCCCAACGGGAACCTAACGCCACGCCAGCCACTCGTCCATAAATCATTTGTTGAGGGTTTGTATTGGGAGGAGTGGGGGTGCGATCGCGCGGTGTCGATAAACTTCCTTGATTTAAAACTTGTTCCCATTCTGCAACGGTTGGTGGAATTTCCCGTTGATTTCTTTGAGTTGCAAATTTCGCTAAACTCGCAACATAAACTTCTCCATTACTTTCTAAACGCATTAATGTAGACCGACCATTTAACGGCGGTTCTAACCCTTTCACCGGAATGGGTAAATTTAATAACATCCGACTTTGTTGGGGCGGAATTACAATTTTTTCAGGAAATTCAGCTTGACGTTTTCCCCTTAAAACATCACTCATGACTCGACCTCCTGGCCCCGCATAAATTTTTCCTTCTGGATTTTCTAAAACAGAAGATAACTGTACAAAAGGGGCATCGGGTTGACTTAAATAACTCGCGGCTTCTAAGGTTTTAATGGTAACGGGTTGATTGCCCGGATTATAAACTAAAATTCCTAAATAAAGTGTTCTTAAATCATTGTCTTGGGGCGGTTTAGCAACATGATGAGCAAAAATATCAAACTTGCCTTTAAACGGATAATTTAAGTGGGCTTCCGGTTGTTGTTTCCCCGTTTTTGGAAAGGTAGAGAGTAAGATTCCTTCACTTAAAATTAGTTCAGGACTATTACTATTAAAAACCGGAATTTGATCCAATTGTCCAGGGAGGGGACGCACTTGTTGAAGTTGAACCACTTCATTAGTCACAGTTGGTGCTTGGGCAAATAGTGTTAAGGCAAGAAATAACGGTAACATAATTAAAAGTTCTGAATTCTAACTCAATCAGATTCTAGAAACCGGGTTTCTCAATGACAAATCAGGGTTAAATTGGCAGAATCTGAACTAGAAACTGGGTTTCTCAGTCAGTTCTATTGATTATCTCTCAATTCGTAGTCTAATCAGTTAAATCATTATAAACCAACTTAACGCGCCCATTGTTGAAGGATATATTGATAAAATTTTTCGAGATTAACTTCAGCCATCATTTTAATTGTCCGTCCTCCTGTTTCTGGTTTAATCCGTCCTTGACTATAGCCTTGGGTAATCACAACAGTTTCTACTTCTTGGAGTTTAAAAAATTCAGGACGCGCTAAATACGTGGTTGCTAAAACGTCCCAGAAATAATAATCCTGAGAAATTGCTAAGGCATAACACTGTCCGGCTAAATCGGATAACGGATAACGGCGTTGTTTCCCTAATTGTTTAGAAAATTCAGAGGTTAACGGGACTTGATTCGTTAAATCTAATGAACAAAGAATAATCGGAATTTGCGTTTGCCAAATCTTTTCGACTGCAAACGCATCCCAATAGGCATTCCATTCCGCTGAACCATCCTGTCCAGGTTCCATATCTTTACTGACATTTCCAGGTACATATAACGCCCCACCCATCCACACAATTTCTTGAATTTTTTCGATAATTTCCGACGCAAGGGTTAACGCTTCTGCAACTGTTGTTAACGGCCCTGTTACCATTAATATGACAGGTTCAGTCGCGTTTTTTAAGGTATTGATAATAAATTGTTGACCCGATTCACTAACAAGGGGGGTTTCAATGGTTTCCTGTTCATTGAGTATGGGAAAATGATCAACGGCATAAGCATCTCGCCGAAATATCGGGGGAAAAGGGTTAACGCCCCTAACGGTACTTTCAGCAACGGGGATATTTGTTTTTCCCATTAAATCTAAGATTTTGCGAGTCGCACTAACGGCAGGTTGAATATAACAATCCGCCGGAGTAACCACCACTCCCAACGGTTCGATTTCTTCCATTGTCATCAACAAAGCCGTTGCTAGAAAATCATCAACCGCCCCGTCATGGTCGAGTAAAACGAATTTCTTAGACATAAGAATCAGGAGTCTTTTACAGCCACAAGTCGTAGGGGCGGGGTTACCCCGCCCCTACAAGTCCAGAAGGCTTTACAGATGCGCTTGTTAAGTGCGATCGCAATTTCAACAAATGTTACTATTCTTTTAAAACTCCCCGGGTAGGATTCGAACCTACGACCAATCGGTTAACAGCCGACCGCTCTACCACTGAGCTACCGAGGAACGTTGTGTCATTTCGTTAGCCACAGTTATTTATAGTAACCGCAACTTTATGGATTTGGCAATACCTTTTGGAAAAAAATTTTTTTTTATTTTGCTTGAAGGCTGAAAGCTCCACAGGCAGCTTATTTCCAGCCCATTCGCAACTGAGCCAGACGTTTTTGGGACTCTTCATCAAGGGAATTGGCCAAAAAACGGCTTGAAGATTGCTTCTGAGGTTGATGACGTCGTTGGCGACGGCGAGTTGCCGCTTCAATGGCCTCTTCTAATTGTTCAGCCGACATCCACTCCGCCCCATATCCCATCACGGTCAACTGTTGGGCGCGGTCAGAAGTCGCCACAATTAACCGACGTCGAGATAACCGCAGTTGACGTCCCAAGGTCGCACAGAGTTTTTCAATATAGGTATCTGCGGTTTGACCAAAGCCTGTATAATGAACCGAGACATTTCTCGTGACCGTTTCACTAAAGCTAGGAGTATCTTGATAGTGAGCATCAAAGACAATCCGAGCATCCAGCCCTTCAAAGGCACTGTAATCGACCAGGGCCTCAATCAAGTGGCGACGGGCTTCTTCCATTCCGTCTCCATCGCGCTTCTGTCGCAATAGAGACCAAATTCCAATGATGTTGTAGCCATCCACAAAAAGGATCGCTTTGGCTAGAGAACTGCTCATGGTTCTGGCTCAAGATACTTGTTCATTTCTTGGACAACGGACTTAAACCTTGAAAAATAAATTTTTCTTTAAATATTATCACAAAGTTATAAATTTATTAATAATTCTGTAACGCTCTGGCTTGCTGCAACAAATTCAGCCCGCGTTGATTGCAAAAGTGCATTTCAGGATACGATAGGATTATGGCAACTATCGATATCCACGGAGTAAAACACACTTATGAGGTGACGGCAGCCACTTCCTGTCCGAGTGTTCTGATTTTTATTCATGGTTGGTTACTCAGTCGTCACTATTGGCAACCTTTAATTCAACGGTTAGCCCCCGAATATCAATGTCTATCCTATGATTTACGAGGGTTTGGGGATTCGCAGTGGGAAACGGGAGATTCACCCGGACTCGCCGTTTATACCCCTATTTCTTATGCAGAAGATTTAGCAATTTTGTTAAAAACTCTAAAGATTTCTCAGGCTTGGTTAGTGGGTCATTCTTTAGGGGGAACCATTGCCCTTCTCAGCGCCGATAAACTCCCTGAACAAGTGAAAGGGGTAATTTGTATTAATGCGGGCGGTGGGATTTATTTAAAAGAAGAATTTGAGCAATTTCGGTCAGCCGGAGAACAAATTGTCAAGTTTCGACCCCGATGGTTGTGTTATTTACCGTTACTGGATTTATTATTTACTCGCGCTCAAGTCACTTGTCCCATTGAACGCCGTTGGGGACGTCAACGATTAATTGATTTTGTGATCGCCCATCCTGAAGCCGCGTTAGGGGCGTTACTCGACTCGACCACCGAAGCAGAAGTTCATCGTTTACCCCAAGTCGTTTCTCGCCTCAAACAACCCGTTTATTTTCTAGCGGGACAACAAGACTCAATTATGGAACCCCAATATGTTCGTCATCTCGCCAGTTTCCATTGGTTATTCCGCGAAGGCGAAAATAATGTGATTGACATTCCCAACTGTGGTCATCTAGCCATGCTCGAACAAACGGATTTAACCGCCGAACATATTAAAACGATTTTAAATCAAAATCAGTAATCAGT
>JBMDYE010000524.1:0-2262 GCA_048595135.1 Planktothrix sp.
TTTTAAATGGATTAGGGTTTTCATTATCGTGATTTAGAAAAAAGTCCCAATGAACAATTGCTAACGCTGCAAAATATTCTTGAAATGTTGGATGATAGAAAGCATAAACGGGTTCATCTGTTTTTTCTTCTCGATCCACTAAAGTTAACCAACCTAGACTCTGGGCTAGTTTAAATAAGTTATAATCCATTTCTTTTAGGATTTTACTACTAGGTAAACGATAGCGATAATTACTATCTAATCCTATGATCGCTAATTTTCCTAATGCTTGATTTAGTTCGTTTTGTAACTGGGGTTTAGTTCCCCAATCTATTCCTGCGATCGCTGGTTTCCATTCATAGAAATAACGAACAAACTGCTCATAGAGTCCGGCTTTAGTTTCGGGTAACTCGGCATTTTTATCTTTATAAAAGATTTGGCATAATAAGGCTAACCGTAGCGGGTTGGTAACTAACTGACGAATGCGGTCGCGTTGAGGTTCTTTCAGTTTTGCTTGTAACTCTTTTCCTCTAGGTTCATCTTTTGCTTGTTCAAACCAATCTTCAATAAACTTATCAATCTGTTCCGGTTTAAAATCCTGAGTTTTATAGGTTTTAAACCCAGGCAAAGGATTATTAATGTAAGTATCCCAAACATTAGTTCGGCAGGTCAACACAACCCGAATATTTACAAAATTAGTAAGCTCCGTTTGAATTTCTGGTAAAGAAAGCTTTCCTTCATCTGCACCATCTAATAATAACCAAACTCCCCCTTGATTTAATCGGTGTTGAAAGGTTTTTTCTAAAGCTTCTGCATCAAGTTCAGGGTAAGAAAGAGCAATCGCTTGGCGTAGCCATTCTTTCAATATATAAGTTTTCAGAGGTCTACCTTGTAAATTCGCTAAGGAAATACAAATTAATAAATTCTGGGTCTTATCTTTAATATAAGTCGCAATTCGATCTAATAACGTTGTTTTTCCGGCTCCAGGTTCCCCAATGATGGCAATATGTTGATTATGATCTGTTGCTTGTTGCCCAATAATATCGTCTAAAAATTCCTGATGTTCATAAATTCGAGTAACAACTTCTTGATCTAACTGATGAATTTGTTCTCTATCTACAATTCCACTACGGCGCTGTTGTTGTTTCCGTTCTACCAGTCCCAACGGCACATAAACTTTAACCTCAAACACCATTTCTGTTGCTTTGCGTCTGATGTGTTGTTTTTTCTGTTGATGTTCCCACATCAATGCGGAAATTTCCCACCAATTAAGCGAATGAAGATCGAGCTTACTTTGTGGCTGTCGTAAGTTTTTAGGTGGCAACCAATCCTCAATAAAATCTATAGGATTTAGTTCAAGAACCGCAGCTATTTTTTCAATAGCATCCTTTTGAACTCCTCGATATAAATGGGGGTTAAATAACTTCCTTACCTGCTCTTTATTATTTAATCCTGCTGCTTCTGCCAGCGACTCATGGGTATAACCTTTTTCTAGTCGTTTCTCTTCTAACAGTGCTAACCCTTCTCGACTAGCCAGAAACCCCCTGCGTCTTGTGCGTTTTTCTGCCATTCCTTAGATCCGGTTGCATTAGTCCTTTTTAATACTTTAGCTAACTTAACCCAGAATGGGGAGTGCGGATAAGTGCTGTTAAGCATCGTTTAACAGCATGACTTAACTGCATTTATTGTTGCTGGTTAACAGCATTTGAAGTTGATACTCTCAAATTATTGAGTTCAAACGTATCAACAAAGAGTAAAAATTTATGACCGCCTATTACCAACTCAGTATTTTCCCCGATGAACCCCCAACGCCTGTTGAAGCTCTCAATAAAAAACGACAACCGAAACCGCAACAAACTGTTATTGAAAGTTGCTGTACAACACAACGAGCAACCGAACTTTTAGACGTTTCTTCAACAACCCTTTATCGTGCTAGAAAAGCAGGTCAACCTTATCAAAAAGGCGGTTGGGTTGCTGAGTCTATTGGTGATAATGCTTGGCGGGTTGTGTTTAATTCATGTCAAGTTTAATGGCTGAATTTAGGGTGAGTAAGATGTACTGGCTCACCCGCTAGATTGATGTTTATTTTAGGAGTAAATGAAGAATGAATTACGCTTATAATCCTGATCATTCAGAGGAATTAGAGTTGAATTTTGATGAAGATTTTATCCCTAATTTTGAAAATGGGGAGATTTTGAACGAATTGGAACTGATGGTGATGGAAATTGTAGAAATGATTTTAGGCGATCGCTTTCTTTATTGTCCACAGGTTCCGTTAGGGGT
>JBMDYE010000525.1:0-3086 GCA_048595135.1 Planktothrix sp.
ACGCAGGAGAAATTTTGGGTTGAGCGGTCATGGGTGGTATTTTTCCTTTTTAATAAGAATATCCAGTAGCTTTACAGATTCCGTTGCAAAGGGGACTGAGGGTTAAGTCCTCACTGGTTTATACTCCTCATGTTCGCCACAGTTCACGACCATTCAGGGTAATTTCCTGAGTAGGTAAGGATCAACCTGATGTAGGATAGGGAGAATTAAGAATTAAGAATTAAGAATTAAGAATTAAGAAAGTTGACAATTGTACAGGCGGGGTTACCCCGCCCCTACGAAGGTGTGACTGTAAAGACTTTTGAAATAATTTTATGAATAATAAGGATAAAAAATTACATCCGGGTTGGTGGATTTCTGTTTTATATTTTGCTCAAGGATTTCCTTATACTGTTGTTAATACAATGTCGGTGGTTTTTCTAAAAGGTTTAGGGGCAAGTAATGAATTAATTGGGTTAACGAGTTTGTTATCGTTGCCTTGGGTATTGAAAGGATTATGGGGGCCGATTGTTGATATTTATGCGACGAAACGAAAATGGATTTTAAGAATGGAATTGTTGGCAACGATTCTATTTTTAGCGTTAGCGATCGCAGCTTTGTTTCCTCAACCGATTACCATTTCTATTGCGATTCTAGCGGTTATTGCTTTTATCAGTGCCACCCATGATATTGCCATTGATGGCTTTTATTTAACGGTTTTAAACCCTGACCAACAAGCCTTTTATGTGGGGGTTAGGAATACGGCCTATCGAATGGCGGTTTTAGCGGGAGGCGGGGGTTTAGTTTTTTTAGCGGGGGATATTGCTGACCAATATATTAGTGGGAAAACGGCAGGCGGAACCAATATTTATAATAATATTCCTCTAAGTTTTTTCGGTTCGACTGTCACCATTAATGCTTTACAGGTAGGATGGGCGATCGCGTTTGCTTTATCGGCTTTAATCTTTTTGTTGATCTTTGCATTTCAGCAAATTTATCTTCCCTATCCCTCAACTATTGTTTCAGAAGAAATCGTTAATCAATCGAAAGCGGTTAGTTTCTTAAAATCCTTTGAAACTTATTTTACCCAATATAAAATCGGCTGGATTATCGCCTTTATTTTACTCTTTCGGTTAGGGGATGCTTTAACCTTTAAAATGGCAATTCCCTTTTTAATGGATACCCCTGAAAAAGGGGGTTTAGGCATTAGTACCGCCCAAATTGGCATTTTATCCGGGACAGTGGGTGTTATTTTTCTCCTGATTGGCGGCTTGTTAGGGGGATTTATTATTGCTAAACAGGGTTTAGTCAAGTGGATATGGCCAATGGCATTAATGCAGAATACTACCAATATTTTATATTGGTTGCTGGCTAAGTATCAACCGGATCTCATTTGGGCGTATGTGGTGAATTCCGTTGAACAGTTTACCTACGGGTTAGGAATTGCTGCTTATACGGTGTTTTTAATGCAAACCGTGAGACCGGAATATAAAGCTTCTCATTATGCCATTACAACCGCATTCATGGCAGCAGGGGTGTTAATTCCAGGGATTTATAGCGGCTATATTCAAAAGAGTTTAGGGTATGAAAATTACTTTTTACTTAGTGCTTTTGCTGTTATTCCTGGGTTAATTACAATCTTCTTTATTCCCCTAAAAGATAAAGACACCATGAAGCCGATGCCTAGACCTGGTTTAGATGACGAAGATTTACCGATTTAAGGATTATGAAAAAATCATCACTCTGTTTAGCATTATTGGGATTATCCGTTGGCTTAGTGTTTGGTTCCGCTAGCTATGCGAATAATAATTCTTCTCTAACGATTGCACAAAATAGTGCTGAGTCGTTTAATGTTGTTGGTACTGAACCGTTCTGGAATGTTAAAATTAATCGAAATGGGATTGTTTATTCTTCCCCACAAGTCCGAGAACGAAAATATCCTTACTCTACACCGTTAAAAGCACAAGGTCGTCCGAGTGATTTGGTGCGCGTTTATCAACTTCGAGGTCAACAAAGTGGAACATTAATCCTGAGAAAAGTTAGTTCCTGTAGTGATGGGATGTCGGATAAAGTTTATCCTTATAACGCAACGTTAATGTTAGGTAATCAAGTCTTTGACGGGTGCGCCGAGAAAAAATAACCTTAAGGTATAGAAACCGGGTTTCTTAACGAAAATCTTGGTTTTAGCTAAAATAAAACTGCTAGAAACCCGGTTTCTTATGCGGGATGTACAGTTTTCTTACAACACCGCAATACATTCAATTTCGACTAACACATCTTTGGGAAGTCGAGACACTTCAACGGTTGCTCTAGCGGGTGCGGTTTCGGGTTTAAAATATTTACCATAAATGGCATTAACAGCCTCAAAATCCTTCAGATCCTTCAAGAATATTGTGGTTTTAACGACGTTTTCCCAAGTGGCGCCTGCTTCCTCTAACACAAAGCAGATATTTGACATGACTTGTTCGGTTTGTTTGCTAATATCGTCGGTATAAACAACTTGGTTAATACGGGGGTCAATGGCAATTTGTCCCGATAAAAACACCATATTATTGACCTTGACGGCTTGACTATATGGCCCAACGGGTTTCGGTGCTTTGTCTGAGCAAATAATTTGTTTGTCTACCATAAGATGAGATTTGTCTGATTTTTGTTGAGATTTTTTTTGAGAATTAACGCCTTGATAACGTTCTCCATTGGGCATAATTGCCCCTGTTAAGTCAGCATTCTCAAAGTTAGCTCCATAAAGATTAGCACCTGTTAAGTCAGCTTTTGCTAAGTTTGCACCCTGTAAATTTGCATCAATTAGATTAGTCCCTCGTAAGTTAGCTTTTTCTAAATTAGAATTTTGCAGTAATGTTTTTCTCAAGTTAACATTTTCAAGATTTGCTCGTTCTAAATTAGCGTCTCTAAAATTGATACCCGATAAATTTACATTAATTAAATTAACTAACTGGAGATTAGCCGATTGAAAATTACAGTCTTGAAGCTGCGCTTTTTGTAAATTAGCTTCGCTTAAATCTGCACCTGTACAATCGGCTCCATGCCAACAACTAGAAGATTAGTCAGCACCAGTTAAATTAGCTTTGTAAAAAGAAGCTTGACTA
>JBMDYE010000526.1:0-2271 GCA_048595135.1 Planktothrix sp.
GTCTTTTAAAATTGTTTTTAATCATAATCCTAATGATACAATTGCTAGCCTTTATATTCAACGCTGTCAAGAACAATTAGAATTAAAAATTCAGCAGCATTTTGATTGGAATGAAGGAGTAGAATCCTTAACCAGTGACTATCAACTTAACCCCTAAAGTGTTAAGTCAGTCGAATATTAAATAATCGCGATCGCAATTTTATCCCTAATGGTAGGATGGGCTTTGCCCATCATCACTATCTATAGATGGTATGACACTACGCATTAGGACATTTCTGAATTCTGAAACCCTTTCACTCGTTACTGTTCCCTGTTCCCGCTTCGGGTAGTGCTATAAATGCTTGTTTCTATAATTAGGATAAACGAACTCGCAGTAAGTTAGAAAGGTCGTGTCGCTCCAACCATTGTTTTACATCGGATGTCAGTAAATGAATGGGCGCACCTTCAGTATTGACTGCTGCTTTGAGGAAATTCAAGACGGGTTCGGGAACGTCATCCGCATTTAGGTTATTCCATTTATCTTTTAAAACTTGGATAGATTGATCAATTTGTTGAAACTCAGTTTTATTTTTTGGATATTTGATTTGTCCTATAGATTGCTTTAAGCGACGAACTTCTCCAACTGTTATTTTAAATGAACCCACTTTCCCTAATAAATTCAGCAATTCCTCATCGGTACTTGGCATTTGCTGAGACAAGTATTGTTCCCAAGTTTTTTCAAGATGATTATTGATAGCTTTGATTAAACCCTTAATACGAGAGTCAAGTAATTCGCCATTAAAATTTTCAGAATTAATGATCCACTCAGAATTACTTTTAAATTGAGATTGTGCTTTTTCCAGAGAGCTTAATAGTTGACTGGTTTTTTCATCGAGATCAATGTTTGCTAAGTTTCGTTCTCGAAAAGCTGTTAATGCTATTACAGAAGGTTTAAGATCTGATATAGCTTTTTCAATTTGTTGTTTTCTGCTTTCAAATGCTTGTTTATATTTAACATCTTTTCTGAGGTTAATTATATCTTTTGATAAATTAACGAGACATTCCGATTTTTCTAATAGCATGATACTTATCCTTTAATGTGTGTGAGTAAATTTTTTAATTCTTCAAATCCATCTTGAATTTGTTTCTGTATGGAATCTACTGCTCCAGCTTCACTAGATTGAAGATTTTCAATCTCAGTTTCCGCCCGTTTAATAGACTGATCAAGAAAGTTATTAGTGGCTTTCATAAAATCGGAGGCGATGGTGATAGGACTTTCATAGTCGTCGCTTAAATATCGTAGTAATTTTATCCGATCATTTTCCGATTTTATCAGCCTCATTGATTTCATATATTTTGCGATAGGAGCCTGTCGGAATTGATTAATAATGGTGTTTAATTCGTCGGAGCTTCTTAGCCCGAAAACTCCCCCATCTTTGGAAACATCAATAGATTTTTGAATGTGCTCAATGATTGTAGATTTATTAAATTCTTCACCCAATTCTATCACTAAATAGTCATATTTTTCTAACAAACGGTTTTGTTCTTCTTGAGTGGCTTGCTCTAACAGATCATCGACTTTTTGGCGAGTTTTGCTAAGGGCTGTATATAGATCCTGATCTCCTACGTCTTCGGGAATTTCGCACTGAGGATATCCAGTTTTCATAACTTGTTTCAAAGGGTCAAGAATTTGAACGGTATCAATAATCTGAAATTGCTTAGAACTTCCCTTTGTACAAGCTGTGCGACTGGTGATAATTTCTAATAATTCACTGTGATTTTTCTGAAAAACCTGAAATAGCTGTTTCCATTTTGATGAGCGTTGGTTTTCAGGGGTTGACTCTAACGGAAGAAAGAGAGAATTAATTAAATCTTCCAGAGATTGTGTAGGATGTCCTGCCATTGTCGCACCAATTGCTAGCAATTCAACCGCAGCAGGAACAGGGTTCCAAACTTCTCCTGATTCTCGGGGATACAAACGAATTTTTTCTAAAACATACTGACTCCAACGTTCTAAATATTTGGCGTAAGTGCTGAAATAACGAGTCCCATCTGGGAAATTCCAATGTTTATAATAATTGTATTGGAGAATTCCTTGAAATGCAATAGTTGTCTCTCGAAACTCGTCTGAATCATCGGGGTTAAGTGGCAGAGATAACCGAACACCTGAGATTGTTTCTCTTGTTACTTTGGGACTGTGAAATGTAATGTTTCTTTGCTTAAAAAATTTGCTGCTACTATTGGCAAAGATTCCTTGTAATAACATCTCCGTATCCCATTGGATTCTTTCAA
>JBMDYE010000527.1:0-4064 GCA_048595135.1 Planktothrix sp.
GGTTAAAGAAGCGCGTTTATGGCATGATGCGGGATTATCAGAAGACTTGAAAGCCGATTTAATTCAACGCGGGGCAATTTTTGATTAAATTTCAAAATCAATAAAAAAAGCGATCGCTCTTTTTTTAAGAAAAGCGATCGCTTTTTACTTTTAGATGAACACGTTAATGATGGGTTTAGACTGTTATAGCGATTTGATTAAACCATGCTTTAAATTCATCAACAGAAAGTTCAATGAATCCATCATCCTCACCTCGTTTAGCACCGTTTTTACCATCAATCCCCCAAGGGTTGCGAACAATGATGGACGGTTTGCCGTCGGCTGTTGTACCTACATTGGTGACAGAATAAGCATGACCCCCAACAATTAAGTTTCCTGACTTCTGTGCTACTATATCGTTGCCGTTCGCATCCGTAGCCCCAGAAGTACCTAAGTTAATAAATTGGCTCTTATCAAGAGCATTTTTGATCAGATCAAATATCTGCTGTGGTTCCATTGAGGTCAATTTTTCAGGTGCATAATACTCAGCGTTCTTTCCAGAGATCTCAGTTAAAACAGTGAGTATACCAGCCCCATTACCGATGGCATCATAACCATTATCCTTATTCTTAACATCTTGATACCATTGAGCATAGGCTCGTTCTAACAAGGGCATCCAAATTGCTCCCTGATTGGAATTTTGTGGATCATTATTGTTTATCCCTGGTGTTGCACCATATAGTTGACCAACGTAGCCCTGTTGCTGCTCTGGTGTCCATTTATTCTCAGTCGGATACGTTTTTTGCGACGCTTCTAATGTAAAAGTCACCACTTGACGATCCACAGTCACATATTCTGCGCTAGGGATGCCGGCTTCTTCATTATAGAATCGGACAGTGTAAGACCCGTCTCCATTGTCAATGATCATGTTGTTGACAATAGAGCTAGTCTGATTACCTGCATCATTGCTTTGTGGGCCAAAGGTTGCCCCCACTGCCGCTAAGAAATAACAGTTTCCAAATTGTCCTTGTGCAATATCTGCAATTCGAGCTTGTTGATTAGACCCAAACAAATTGCCTTGCAGCGTTTTGTATTCAAGTGGGAATAAGGTTTTAGTCGGAACATTATTCTGTGTACTTGTTCCCGTCTGAGTAAAAGAATTAGGCGGAGGAACTATTCCTTTAAACCATTTGTCCACCCCAGCCGTGACTTGACTACCTTGGCTATTGGCTGTTAGTGGTTTAATCACCTGTTCGGATAGATACCATACAGGGTCAGAAATCTTAAACGGTGTTTCTTCATTCACCCGAACTTTGCGATCGCCCAGAATCGTCTGTAAATCTTCCTGTTCGTTAGCATCAACCAGGTTATCTTCTTTAACCTTATCAAAAATTGCCAACACATCTGCTCGACTTAATTCTTTATCTTGTGCTAAAGTCTGCACTGAGTTTTTCAGGGGATCATTTTTGAGAGTCGCGATAAAACTGGACAGATCAGTAATGGTCGGGGCTGGAGCCTGAACTGCATTAGCGGTCAGGGTATAAGTTCCTGTCGCATCCTCAGAAAAACTGGTGACTCGTACCCGATATTGAACGCCTTCTTGTGCCGTGAAATTGAGTTGAGATGTAGAAGAATCCGTTGCACTATTGTTATTGTCAGCAATAACTTCCCCAGTTTGTGCATTGACCAGTTGTACCTTTGTATTAAACTGAGCGGAATTTAATTTGACTTCCACCTGTTGGCCAGCCGTGATTCCGGTTAAGTTATAATCATCAGTCCAAGCTCCAGGACGAAGTGGGTTATCAAGGTCAGTGTTTGCATTCAAATCACCATTGATGGTTTGACCTAAAGCGAGTGTTCCAGGTGGGGGAGAGACGGTTGAGGTGGTGATGGTATAGTTACCCGTTTTTCCATCTTCGCTGAACACAAAAATCTCATATTCAGAACCTTTAGCCACCTTGAAGCTAATTTCTGACTTACCCGTGTCGGCGTTTTCGGGAATAAGCTCGCCAGTGGCCAGATCAAAGATGAGTAGTTTTGGAGTCAATTCAGTGGAGCTTAAGGTGACAGTAACGGTTTGATTCGCAAAAACGTTACTTAAAGAAATTTGATCTAATGTTTCTGGCGAGGATAAATTGCTATTAAGGGTCTCATTTCCTGTAATCTCCAGTTGTCCTCCCGTAGCCGGAGTCGGTTCTGGAGTGACTGCTGGTGTGGGTGTTGGTGTGGGTGTGGGTTCCGGTGCGATCGTCGGAGATGGTGTGGGTGTGGGTGTGGGTTCCGGTGCGATCGTTGGAGATGGCGTCGGAGTTGGTGTGGGTTCCGGTGCGATCGTCGGAGATGGTGTGGGTGTGGGTGTGGGTTCCGGTGCGATCGTTGGAGATGGCGTCGGAGTTGGTGTGACTTCCGGTGCGATCGTTGGAGATGGCGTCGGGGTCGGAGTGGGAGATGGTGCAATCGTCGGAGATGGGGTCGGGGTCGGCGTTACTTCCGGTGCAACCGTTGGAGATGGGGTCGGGGTTGGTGTGACTTCCGGTGCGACCGTTGGAGATGGGGTTGGTGTCGGCGTTACTTGAGGCGCAACCGTTGGAGAGGGTGTTGGTGTCGGCGTTACTTGAGGCGCAACCGTTGGTGTGGGAGTTGGTAACGGACTACCATCTGCTGCCACAAAACGATTATTTAAGTCTGTAACCGATACCCCTGCAACTTCTGCTAAAATTGCACCGGATTGCTTATTTTTAATAACCGTTCCATTGCTTCCTGCTTCTAAGGTTAAGCTGTCTTGCGTCAGTCCACCGCTTAACGCAATTTGGTCAAGATTTTTATTAAAATCAACGATTAAATTTTGGCTGGCGGAATCACTACCGAGAACAAATATATCTGTTCCTGCACCGCCCGTGAGGGTATTGTTTCCTGGCCCTCCCGTTAAGGTATCATTCCCTTGCCCTCCACTTAGGCTATCATTGCCTTCTCCACCCAGTAGGGAGTCGTTACCGAGATCGCCAAATAGAGCATCATTGCCAATATTACCAATCAGAATATCGTTTTCTACGCCACCGTAAAGTTGATCGTTTCCAGCGCCGCCAATTAAATTATCACTGCCTTTATTTCCGAAGAGCAAATCATCATCATCTCCGCCATCAAGGCTATCATTCCCTTGCCCACCAAATAGGGAATCTTTACCTAGTCCTCCGAAGAGTTGATCGTCACCGGAATTGCCTAGTATTAATTCAGGAGAATTAGAACCTGTGACGGTATCATTACCCCCCATTGCTAATAAACCACCTGAATGTGAAGCGAGTAAATTGGGAGGAATTAAAAAATTATTGGGTTGATTATCTAACAGATAAAAAGATCCATCTGTACTAGGGCCAATCATGGGAGTATCCTTTTTTAGTCTGGTCTACGAGTTTTCACGGTTGTTTGTTGATTACAGGGATCAACCTCAACAATTTTTAAGTTAAGGCTGTGAACTGCAATCTTTTTGGGTTCCTGAAATTGATATCTTTTCAGATTGGATGAACTCTGTCAATAGATAGATATTTTTGTTTTTTGATAAATAATTTTAATACAAAAAATATAAATACAATGTAATTCTTATCAAAATACCATACTCATCAATAAGTCAAAGAATTCAGAGTTTTTATCAAAATCTAAGGATAATTTTTGCGTAGGTTTCAGAATCAATAAAAAAAACAACAATATGTTTATAGCAGGATAATGTGATCGCTTTTTCTATAAAACTTATTAATGTAGGATGGGCTATGCCCATCATTTATTTAATGTTGAAAATAAAATGATAATCCCATTAATTTTTAATGTAGAGATAAGCGATTGATGGGCATAGCCCATCCTACAAAATTAATCTTTAATTTGAATAGATAAGGGGTTGATGAATGTACAGCTTGATATTAAACATCATGAATCCCTGTCAGTTCGAGCCAATTAACCCTTATCATAGAAAGAATATGCTGATTTTCTAAAAGAAGTACCTAGACTATGTTTGACGCCCTTTCTGAACGTTTGGAATCTGCCTGGAAGAAACTCCGAGGTCAAGATAAAATTAGTGAGTCTAATATTCAAGA
>JBMDYE010000528.1:0-2077 GCA_048595135.1 Planktothrix sp.
GATTAAAGTCTTGGGTAAGAAGATAGCAGGCGATCGCTTCTTCAAATTGGTGTTGCTGGTCTAAAATTTGTTGTAAGCGAAGTTCAATTACAGTCTTATTTTCTGGATTCAGTTCTAAAGCTTTGCGATAGGTGGTGATCGCTTCTTCCCATTGATAAAATTGTGCTAAAGCCTGTGCTAATTCATCATATAACTCAGCGGAAGTGGGTTCTAAATTACAAGCTTGGCGATAAACTGTAATTGCTTCGTCTAATTGATGAACTTGAACCAGTGCTTGTGCTAAACCTTGTTGATCTTGAACCGAATTAGGATGAAGTTCAACACAGCGACGATAAACTGTTACGGCTTCTTCCCATTCATTTTGTGCAGTTAAAGCTTTTCCTAACTGTTCATAAGCCTCTCTAAAATTAGGATTGAATTCACAAGCGTGGCGCAAAACCGTTGTTGCTTCTTCCCATTGCTGCTGATGAACTAACGCAACTCCTAAATCATAATAAGCTTCCGCCGAGTTAGAATTAACCTGACAACGGCAACGGCACAGATTAATAATTTCTTGCCATTGTTCTTGACTGGCTAAAATATCTCGCAACCGTTTATAAGCTTCCGCTAAATTTGGGTTCAGTTGACAAGCGCGACGATAGCTACTTACGGCTTCATCGACTTGATGCAGTTGTTCTTGAATGATGGCTAAACCGAAATAACACTCAGACCAATACGGATTAATTTGTAACGCTTGAGTATAAGCGGAAATCGCTTCTTGCCATTGATGTTGTTGAGCAAAAGCTTGTGCTAAGTAATAGTGGGTTTCCGCGTTGTTGGGTTTAAGCTCTAACGTTTTCTGAAATTGAGAAATGGCTTCTGCAAAATCGCCTTGTTGAGTGAGGGCAACTGCCAAATTATTGTAAAATTCATAAAAGCTCGGATCTCGATCAATAGCTTGGTGGAAATAAGGGATTGCTTCGCTAGAATTTCCCTGCTGATTTAACACACTGCCTAAGCGGTCATAAAACCAAGGGGAATTCGGGTTAAGATCAATAGCTTTTTGGTAAGCTGCGATCGCCTTTTGCATATCTCCCTTTTGACTGAGGGCTTCCCCTAAATGATAGTAGCTCCAAGCGGATGTGGGATTTTCCTGGATCGCTTGTTCATAGGTTTGAATTGCCTGTTCAAACTGACTTGTCCGTAACTGTTGATTAGCTGTCTCAAAATAGCTCACACTCATGCCGGGATTCTCGGTTAATTTAAAATTCAATCAAAAAGCTGGGCGACTTCAGGGAAGTTAAGAATTACAATAAAATACCTGGTTTGGATTATACAGGAATTTATGCAATTTCACTCCTCCCAATTACAACAGATTAAAAGCCAGCTAGAGCGATCGCAATCTTGGCTAGAAGAAATTGAAACTCAGATGGACGCTTGGCAATTGCCATCCCCTTCCGGTGAACCGACTTGTCAGTCAATTTTATTTTATCGGGATTATGGAGGGTTCACAGGGGGACATTTAAAAGTTTGGGATTATTTTAATCATGTCCTATTTTCCAAACGTTATTCACCCTGCATTTATTTTACACCTCAAAGTAGTTGGACAGCTAATAATCCTTGGGCAAATTCTGAGCAAAACTTGATTTTATCGCAACCCTTAGAGCATCCTGATCTAATTTTTATGGAGGGGTTAGATTGGCAGTTCCTTGATGAACGCTATAAACACCATTCCCCGATTCCAATTATTAATTTAATTCAGCACGTTAGACACGCTGATCCTGATAACCCTCGTTATCCGTTTCTCCAGTATAAAGCCATTCGGATTTGTGTCAGCCCTGATGTCAAAACTTATTTAGAGGCGACTCATCAAGTTAATGGGGAACTATTCGTTATTCCTTGTAGTTTGGATTTAAGTCAAATTCCTGAAGCGATAGATTGGCCTGAAAAAGAGGATAAGATTTTAATTGCTGCTTTAAAAGAACCTGCTCTGGGACAAACCTTAAAGATAGAATTAGAAAAAACAGGAAAGAACGTGGAACTCCTGACTGCACAACTTCCCAGAACAGAATATCTACAAAAGCTAAACCGTGCCAAA
>JBMDYE010000529.1:0-5949 GCA_048595135.1 Planktothrix sp.
ATTGCGTCGTTGGTTATTGCAACCGTTGCTAGATTTAAGAGGGATTCGCGCCCGTCAAGATACGATTCAAGAATTAATTGAGAATCCTGAATTACGGTCTAATATTCAACAGTTATTAAAGCAAATTTATGATTTAGAACGCTTAACGGGACGCACGGGAAATGGAACCGCCAATGCACGAGATTTAGTCGCCTTAGCGGATTCTTTAGGGAAATTACCCGAATTATCCGCTTTAGCTTTTCAAGGGAATTCTCCCTATTTAAAAGCCTTACAAACCGTTCCTCCGATTTTAGAAGCTTTAGCCCGTCAAATTCAAAGTTATTTAGTCGAATCTCCCCCCCAACATTTAAAAGAAGGCGGGTTAATTCGGGAAGGGGTTGATCAACAATTAGATCAAATGCGATCACTTGCAGAAGCCGATCAACAATGGTTAGCGAATTTAGAAATACAAGAACGGGAACGCACGGGAATTTCCACTTTAAAAGTCGGATTTAATAAAGCCTTTGGCTATTATATTAGTATTACTCGCTCTAAATTAGATCAAGCTCCTTCCGATTATATTCGCAAACAAACTTTAACCAATGAAGAACGATTTATTACCCCCGAATTAAAAGAACGGGAAGCCAGAATTTTAACCGCAAAAGAAGATTTAAACCAACTGGAATATGAAATTTTTGTTCAGTTGAGAACAGAAGTCAGCGAACAAGCCGAACTCATTCGGGATGTATCCCGTGCGGTGGCGGCAATTGATGTGTTATGTGGATTTGCTGAAATTGCCGTTTATCAGGGGTATTGTCGTCCTGAAATGGTGAATAGTCGAGAAATTAGAATTATTGAAGGGCGCCATCCGGTGGTTGAAAAATCTTTACCTGCGGGCTTTTTTGTTCCCAATACCGCCCAGTTAGGTAATGGGGATGAAAACTTAGCAAAAAGTAATATTCAACCGAATTCTTACCCCGATTTAATTATTTTAACAGGCCCGAACGCCAGTGGAAAAAGTTGTTATTTAAGGCAAGTCGGGTTAATTCAATTATTAGCGCAAGTGGGGAGTTTTGTTCCAGCAAAATCTGCTAAATTAGGGATATGCGATCGCATTTTTACCCGTGTGGGGGCGGTGGATGACTTAGCCACAGGTCAATCAACTTTTATGGTTGAAATGAATGAAACCGCCAATATTCTCAACCATGCTACCGAAAAATCCTTAGTTTTATTAGATGAAATTGGCAGAGGAACTGCCACCTTTGATGGGTTATCCATTGCTTGGTCAGTAGCGGAATATTTAGCGACTGAAATTAAAGCCAGAACTATTTTTGCCACCCACTATCATGAATTAAACGAACTCGCCTCCATTCTTGCCAATGTTGCGAATTATCAAGTGACAGTCAAAGAATTACCGGATAGAATTATCTTTTTACATCAAGTTCAACCCGGAGGCGCCGATAAATCCTATGGAATAGAAGCGGGACGGTTAGCAGGTTTACCCGATGTGGTGATTCAACGGGCTAAACAAGTGATGCGTCAAATCGAAAAACACAGTAAAATCGCAATGGGTTTGCGAACAGGAATTAATAAATCTGAAAAACCCGATTTATCCGTTGAACAATTAGATATTTTTGAGCAATAAACGTGGCGACTCGGATTAAAAATGTACAAGTAACCAGAGTGGTTGATGGTGACACGATTAAAGTGTTACTCAATGATAAGCGAGAATTTTTAAGATTAGATTGTGTTGATACTGAAGAAATTATTGCCCATGATTGTAAACCCATTACAACGGCAGGACGGGAGGCGTCAATCATGGCGCAACAATATTTTACCGATCATCATGGGAATTTAGCTCAAGTTGATCTGGAATTTGATAGTGATGAACCGGCTGAAGATTGTTTAAAAAAATATCGAGATAATCACGGACGGTTGATTTGTTATGTCTTCAAAAATTGTGAAAATTATAATCTTAAATTAATTCGAGAAGGGTGGAGTCCTTATTATATTAAATATGGTCGATCTCGCCTTTATCATGCCGAAATGATGGCAGCAGAAGCCGAAGCCCAAGCTTATAATCGAATGATTTGGAATCCCCACACGAATGAACATAGCGCCTCAAGACATTATGATATTTTAATTCCTTGGTGGTCGTTACGAGATTCAGTTGTTGAAGATTATCGAAACTACGGAAAAGCAGCAGGGGTGTTATCAGTTCGTTTAGATTATCCTCAAATTGTTGCTGCTGCAAAAGCTCAACAAAAGGTGACGATATTTTGTGATTTACAAGATGGAATTACCAAATGGATTGGCAATAGTGCCTTAATTCATACGGGAACAAAAGACCATAGTTTAAAATTGTGGATTCCTGAAGCGAAATCAGAAGAATACGCGCCAATTGTTCAGTTAATTAATAAACGCTATGCTGGCTTAGGTCGCGGTTATGTTTATATTAGTGGACAAGTGGTAATGTATCGAGATAAACCGGAAATTACCTTAACTCATCTTAACCAATTATCGGATTTTTGCCCCCGAAAATCAGTCATCAGTCACTCCTCACCCGTCACCAGTTAGAAAGAGCGGGGGAAGCGGGGAAGGAGAGAGGAGAAATTTATTATTGCGTTAATACCTATTCCCGATTCCCTGTTCCCAGTAAATCCCAGTTCCTAATTCTTAATTCTTAATTCTTAATTCTGCTCTATAATGAGTTTAGAAAAAATTGAGGAAACTACAATGGCAAATCCCCCTAAAATTTTAGCATTTGCGGGTAGTGCAAGAACAGGGTCTTATAATAAGCAATTGGTAAAAGTAGCGGCATCGGGCGCGACAAAAGCAGGGGCAGAGGTGACATTTATTGATTTCCGAGATTTACCTATGCCTTTATTTGATGAAGATTTAGAAGCTAAAGAAGGAGTTCCTGATACTGTTCGTCAATTCAAAGATTTAATGTTAGCTCATCAAGGTCTTTTAATCGCTTGTCCTGAATACAATAGCTCTATTACACCCCTATTAAAAAATGCCATTGATTGGGCATCTCGTCCTGAACCGAATTTACCAGGACTCGCTTGTTTTAAAGATAAAGTCGCTGCGATTATGGCAGCATCTCCCGGCGGGTTTGGAGGAATGCGGGGATTAGTTCATGTTCGGTCTATTTTAGAAAGTATTGGGGTTTTAGTCATTCCTGAACAACGGGCAATTCCTCAAGCTTTTGAAGCGTTTAATGACGAGGGAATGTTAAAAGATAGTAAGCAACAACAGGACGTTGAAAATTTAGGGGGAAAAGTGGCGAATTTGTTGATGAAATTACAAGCTTAGAGCGTTTAATCTACCTTTAGATAGTTGTGGTGGGCATAGCCCACCCTACAGGACAATTTTTAGGATTTTTTATTCTATGGCTGATTTACCACAAGGATTTCCTCAACCTACACCCATCGGCGTGATTGAAGTTAAACAATATCCGGCTTATCGAGGGGTAACTTATCTTCATTCAGGCGACTTAACTCAAGCCACTCGCGCTGCGTTTAATCCGCTTTTTCAGCATATTAGTAGTAATAATATTTCCATGACTACTCCAGTAGAAGCGCGATATTTAGAAGCCGAAACTATTAATCCGCAAGCGGAAGTTTCTTTTCTCTATTCTCACCCTGAAATTACCCCTCAACAGGTTCAAAACAATGTGGAAGTCACAGATACACCCGCAATGACAGTGGTGAGTATTGGCGTACAAGGCGCTTATAATTGGCAAAGTTATCAAATCAATTTACAACGATTACAAATTTGGTTAAAATCCCATCCAGAGTATACAATTATAGGTGCGCCTCGACGCTTATTTTATAATTCTCCCATGACTCCCGAAGATTTAAAATATAGTGAAGTTCAGATTCCGATTGTTTAAGATAAACAATAAAAGATATTTCTTCCGGTAGATGGTTAAAAGGGTGAAGCTCAACAATAATCTAAATGTGGACAAAACTCAATGCCTAAGTTAAGTCAAACGCTTATTTACTATGTCAAACCTTACTTCGCCAGCCCAAATTACAACGGATAAATATCAAGTTTCTGAAGAACAAGTCGAAAAGGAACTTAAGGAACTTGTTCAAGAACAGAAACCAGAATTTGATATTGATTTAGAGTTCCTTTATACCCGTGATATAGAATTTAGACAAGAAACGATTTACTTTATTGTTGTCGATCGCTTTTATGATGGGGATATTAGTAATAGTGAAGGCCCCAACCCAGAACTCTACGACCCAGAACAGCAAGACTGGGGGAAATATTGGGGAGGCGATTTACAAGGGGTTATTGATAAACTGGATTATTTAAAAAACTTGGGGGTAACTGCGATTTGGTTAACCCCTTTATTTGAACAAATTGAAGATTTATTCTGTGAAACCGCCGCCGTTCATGGCTACTGGACAAAAGATTTTAAACGTCTTAATCCCCGGTTTATTAAAGAAGGTGAAAACCCATCTCTCAACGCGACTCAAGAAACCCGAAATACAACCTTTGATCGGTTAATTGAAGAGTTGCATAAACGCAATATGAAGTTGATTTTAGATATTGTGTGCAACCATAGCAACCCGGATATTATGGGAAAAAAAGGAGAACTTTATGATGATGGCGTTAAAATTGCCGATTTTAATAATGATGTCAATAACTGGTATCACCACTATGGTGAAGTCACCAATTGGGAAGATGAATGGCAGGTGATGAACTGCGAATTGTCAGGATTAGCCACCTTTAACGAAAATAATATTGAATATCGAAATTATATCAAATCTGCCATTAAACAATGGTTAGATCGAGGGGTTGATGCCTTACGGGTAGATACGGTTAAACATATGCCCGTTTGGTTTTGGCAGGAGTTTAATGCTGATATTAAAACCTACAGACCGGATGTGTTTATTTTCGGGGAGTGGATCTATTCTAGTCCTGAAAATGATCGGTCAGTTGAGTTTGCTAATGAGTCGGGAATGTCAATTTTAGACTTTGGATTCTGTGTTGCCATTCGACGCGCATTAGGAAGCTGTGAAGAAGCTGGATTTTATTTAGTTCAAGATGTTTTAAATCTGGATCATCGTTATTATAGTGCCACGGAATTGGTAACATTTATTGATAACCATGATATGCACCGATTCCAAACTTTAAATCCTGACCCAGAGATGTTAAGAATGGCGATCGCATTAATCATGACATCTCGTGGGATTCCTTGTGTTTATTATGGCACAGAACAGTTTCTTCATAATGATACCAATGGGGATAGCAATCCCTATGGTAATAATGATCCTTATAACCGTCCGATGATGGAAAATTGGGATACAGATTCGCCTCTGTATCGAGAAATTCGGTTACTCTCAGGAATTCGTCGTTTAAATCCAGCCGTTTCTATGGGCGGTCAATGGCAAAAATATATTACGCCGGATGTGTATTGTTATGTGCGGCGGTATCGGGATTCGATTGTATTTGTCGCCATGAACCGAGGAGAACCTGTTACCCTAGAGGCGGTTGAAACCGAGTTAAAAGATGGAGAACATACCGATGTGATGTGTCACACTAATAAGTATGAAGTTCGAGACGGTAAAATTCATAATCTTTATCTCGATTCAAAACAAGTAATTGTCATTAGCCAAGTTGGGGAAAGAATCAAAGCTCAAACCATTATTCGGGCGCAATTAAACGGTGTTCAAACTCAACCGGGAGAACGAGTTGTTATTATTGGAGATTGTCCCGAATTAGGGGATTGGGATATTGCCAAAGCTTACCCGTTAGAATATATCAATACCAACACTTGGTTTGGGGAAATTCCCTTTAATGAAAGTGTCGGAAAATTGGTTAATTATAAATACGTGATTTTGCGAGAAGGTCAATCTCCCCTCCGAGAAAACCTCGTTTCTCGTCGTTGGTTCATTGCTAGCGAAGGTTTGGTTAAATGGCGTGACCAATGGGCATCAGGGCGAGAATCCTAAA
>JBMDYE010000530.1:0-4916 GCA_048595135.1 Planktothrix sp.
ATATTGACAGTGAAAATTGAAGTAATTAACGAACAATCCCCCCACTTACAAAGCGTCATAGAACTGGGGGATGCCAATAAAAAGACTGTTGGCTTTCTTGGTCATACTGCTTTTATTGACCATGCAAAGCGTGGGAATATATTTGTAGCTCTCGATTCTCAAGCGGGGTGCATCGGCTATGTATTATATCGGTATGCCCGAAGATACAAGCGTCATAGCTTAGTTCATCTGTGTGTCGCTCCATCACATCGCGGTAAAGGAGTAGCCAAATTCTTAATTGATTACCTCAAACAGATAACTCAAGAATCTAGCGGGATTGGGTTACATTGCCGTGAGGATTTTAACTTAGAAAAAATGTGGTCGAGGCTAGGTTTTGTTGCTAAACATGATAAGTCTGGAAAAAATAAGGAGGGGAAACTACTCATATATTGGTGGTTCGACCACGGTCATGCAGATTTATTTGATGTTGCTCCTACACAGAAACTTGAATCGAAACTCTGCGTAGTTATTGATACGCAAATTTTTGCCGAAATTTATACAGATAAAGAGACTGATTTTGCTGAATCAAAGTCTCTTTTTGGTGATTGGCTACAGACAGAATTAGAGTTGTGTATAACTGATGAAATATTTAATCAAATAATCTTGCTCAAGGATAGTCAAGAAAGGAATAAGCAGCGCCACTTTGCCCAAAAAAATTTTACCTGTTTACGCAGTCAGCAAAATTTTGATTCTGTTCTTACTTCCTTAAGCAGCCTATTATCTGATAAAGAGCCAGTGATTGATGAAATAGAGGTGCGTCATTTAGCTAGAACGATTGCCTCAGATTCTCAAGTTTTTGTCACCCTAAATAATAAATTATTAGAGTGTAGCAGTGAAATTTATGAACATTTTAGAGTATCAATACTTCGCCCTAATCACCTAATTACTCAACTCGATGAACTTCGCAGAAAACTTGAATATCAGCCCGTCCGTTTAGCTGGAACTACGCACCTCGAACAAATACCAGTTCAACAGGGTCAAGAAAATTTATTAAGTAACTATTTTCAGTGTAAAGAACAGAAAGAAACAAAGGCTGAATTTCAGCAGCAACTCCGTCGGTTTCTTGCTGAATCAGATAAATTTGAGTGTTTAGTTGTTAGAGAAGGAGAAAATCAACCACTAGCTTTGGTTGTGTATGGGAGATTTCAAAAACATGAGGTAGAAATTCCCATGCTGCGAGTTGGAAATCATCCGCTATCAGGAACACTTGCACGCCACTTAATTTCTAAGTCTATATTACGTTCGGCTAGCGAACAGCGGCAAGTTACAAGAATTACTGATTTGTACTTAGCGGAAACTGTTATTACAGCGATTCAGGAAAATAGTTTTATCAAAGTTAAAAATGGATACTTGAAGGTAAACTTAGCAGTAGTTGAAACAGCGGCTGAACTATCAATGCGTCTTGTTAATCTAAGCTCTATTTTAGGGGAGGAATGCCAGTTTTTTCTTCACCTCGCCGAGAATCTCAATACAAAAAATATAATTAAAAATGCTCAAAATTCAGCAGATCTTGAACGCTTCCTCTTTCCTGCCAAAATTATTGATGCTGAGATTCCTACATTTATCGTTCCAATTCAACCCAACTGGGCAAAAGATTTGTTCGATGAAAACTTAGCTAATCAATGGATATTAGGAAGAAAAACTGAACTAGCATTTAACCAAGAAGCCGTCTACTATCGTTCTGTAAAAAACTCAAGAGGATTACAGGCACCCTGTAGAATTCTGTGGTATGTAAGTGGGACACAGAAAGAAGGCAAAGGTAAAGGATTTTATGAAGTCCAATCTGTACGAGCTTGCTCTTACGTGGATGAGGTTATTATTGACAGACCGAAGGAGCTCTATCAACGTTTCCAACAATTAGGAGTATATAAGTTGAGCGATATTGAGAATATTAATTCAGATCAAGCTGGTAATATAATGGCAATTCGCTTTAGTCATATTGAGTTATTCAAAAGCCCGATTTTCAAAAAAGATTTAAAATTAGTTTGCAACAGTAAACTATCCTTTCTTTGCCCTGAAAAAATTTCAACTGAATGCTTTATTAAGGTGTATAATTTAGGAACTCATGATTAAAATAAAAATTCAATTTTTATGTTTTTTACTATACTTCTCCTTTCAATCAAACCCCAATATGCTCAACAAATTTTTGAGACTAAAACGAAGAAAGTAGAGTTGCGTAGGGTGCGGACTCGCTTGAAAAAGGGAGATATTGTTCTAGTTTATGTTTCATCTCCTGTCAAGGTCTTTCTAGGTTCATTTGAGGTGGAGGATGTGATTCAAAGTAAAGCATCACGTAAAGAACTTAAAAATTTTTGGAATAAGTTCCAAGACAGTATAGGCATTAACAAACAAGAATTTAACAGCTATTATGAAGGGGCTTCAGTAATTGTTGGTATTCAGATTAAAAATATTAGACTTTTTGAAAACCCTGTTGAATTAGAACGCTTACAAGAAAAGTTACCTTATTTGCGTCCTCCCCAAAGTTATCGTTATTTGGAAGAGAAAGAATATGAGATTATTAAGGCTTTAGGAGAAGCTAAAACAACAATCATGACTGAGCCAGAAAAGCCAGAGTAATTGAGTTAGTTAATTTTATCATTTCTGAAAATACCTTATGACCTTAAAAAATACTGCTGAATTTGTTAAATTGTTTCGGGAATTTGTTACATCATACCCACCAACACCTGCTGGGTTACGTCATATAGCGGCATATAATGAGCAGCGTCAGCAGGGAAAGAGGAATTTTGAGGGGATATCTTCGGCATTTCAGTCTGGAGAAGACATAACAGAAGCAGTTCTGTTACAGCTACTACCTTATACGGATTCTGATAGTAATCGACAAAGGCAGGCTTGGATTCATATTGCTCCGGCTTTAGCGACTGATGTCCGCATAAAATTTGAAGCATCGGGATGGACTAAATCAGAGCATTGGAACCTAATTGCTCAAGCAATTTACCAATTTATTTCTTCCTGCAATAATGACCCCAATTGCTTGGCAAATTGTTGCCAGAAATTTTCAAAAAATCCTTATTCTAAAGGTTTCCAAGCAGGAATGCTTTCCCCTATCCTTAATGCACTCCGACCTGATGATTTTTTGTTAATTAATAACAAATCACGAGAAGTTATTAATTACTTTGCTGATACTGATTACAGTCATAAGCTAACAGATTATCCAGCGATCAATATTACCGGACGTAAGCTGATTCAAGAATTGGCTCCTAATATGCACATATCAGGCGTACCAGCTTTACGAGATGATGACTTATTCGATATGTTTTGTCATTGGCTGGTTGCTATTAAGGAGTATAGTTTTGTTATGACTCGCTACTGGAAAATTGCGCCCGGAGAAAATGCTTGGCAATGGGAGGAATGTCTTCATGGGGGTTTCATTGCAATCGGTTGGGAAGAGTTAGGGGATATTTCGGGTTTAACTCGAACAGAGTTTGACTCTCGACGGGATGAACTGATTGCCCAATATCCTGGGAAATGGACAAAAATGGGTGTGAATCAAGCCTGGGTTTTCGCACAAATTCAAAAGGGCGATCGCATTATTGCAAATCGTGGAACACAAGAAGTGGTTGGCATTGGTACGGTTACAGGTTCTTACTACTTTGTTCCCAACGTCAGACATGGACATAGGTTGCCCGTACACTGGGATAACATTACTCCTCATCAAATCAATGAAAAGGGATGGGTTAGAACTCTAATCGAAATTGATCAGGAAAAATTCGATACTATTTGCAATCCTCCAATTGAAAAAATTAAACTAAATCCAGAATATACTTTAGCTCAATGTGCAGAAGATACTGGAATTGAGGAAGAAACATTAAAGTTTTGGTTACAGGCGCTTGAGCGAACCAAACAAGCCATCTTTTATGGGCCACCTGGTACGGGTAAGACTTATATTGCTAAGAAGTTAGCTAAACATTTAATTAGTGGTGGTGACGGTTTTATGGATGTTGTCCAGTTCCACCCCGCTTATGCTTACGAGGACTTTGTGCAAGGTATCCGTCCGCAGAGAAAAAATGGAGAATTAGACTATCCGTTGATTGATGGACGGTTTTTGGAATTTTGCCAGAAAGCAGGTAACTATCAGAATATTTGCGTTTTAATTATTGATGAAATTAACCGCGCTAATGTGGCTCGTGTTTTTGGCGAATTGATGTATTTATTGGAGTACCGTCATGAGGAAATTTCTTTAGCATCTGGGAAAGTTTTTAGCATTCCAGATCATGTGCGGATTATCGGCACCATGAATACAGCAGACCGCTCGATTGCATTAGTAGACCATGCTCTACGTCGTCGCTTTTCTTTTATTTCTCTTTACCCGAACTATGAAATTTTACGTCGCTATCACGATGCCAGCGAGTTTCCGGTTGAGGGATTAATCCAATTATTAAAACAGCTAAATCAACAAATCGGAAATTCTCATTATGAAATCGGTATTAGCTTCTTCCTACGTTCGGATATTAACGAACAAATTGAGAGTATATGGAAACTAGAAATTGAGCCATATTTGGAGGAATATTTCTTTGACCAACCGAATAAAGTAAATCAGTTTCGCTGGGATAAAGTGAAGCAGCAGGTGTTCCTATGAGTGCAGTATCTCCACAAATCATTGAGTTAGTTGAATATATTCCGGTGTTCTTGGCGCAGTCGGAAATCCCTGATGCGGTGGGGGAAACTTTGTGGCGAAATTATGAGAAACAGGTAACTGTAGATTTCCCTTCTCCTAAGACGGGGAACCGATGGCGACTGACTGCGCGAGGATGGGTGGGACATAGCCCGTTAACGCCTGATTTCAATTTGGCTTTGCGTCCAAAAGTGCAAGTGGGTAATCTTTTGGGGATGTTGGAATATGCTTATAACCTCAAGAG
>JBMDYE010000531.1:0-5861 GCA_048595135.1 Planktothrix sp.
TTTTGAAACAGGAACAAAACTAGCTACTAGCGATTTTGATAATGATGGTTTTTTAGATATTTTTGCAGGTTCTAATACCACAGGTTATCAAGCTGAAGAACTAGAACGGTATTGGCTTGCATTTGAGAGAAACCCAGAATATATTGCCAATTCTATGTTTAGATTTTTAAAGCCAGATTTATGTAATGAAGCTTATAATTTATATAGCCAAATCTTAAGCGAAAAATGGGAGACCTTGATCGTTCCTCAACTGGATAATCAACTGATAACTTACGAAAGCAACTCATAATTTTATTAGAACAACTCATGAAAAAAGAATCCCGTTCTCACTATCCCCCAGAATTACGAGAAACAGCGACAGTTCCCTATCGGAATATTATTGCTAAAGATGAGCAAATTTATCGAGAACCCTTGGTTTTTACTTATCAAATTAAAACGACCCTTCATCGTCAACATTTTAACCCGCCGATTTGGACGGATGCCCATTTTCATGATTTTGAAATTACCTTAGAACTGCAAGCCATTCGTTATCCTGAAGATTTGTATGGGTTGGATATGGTGGAAATGGAAACGGTATTGCAACGGTGGGCAAAACAATTGCCTGATATTATTAATGATCACCCCTTATGTCCTCATGGAACCACTGAGGAAATGTGCCTTTATTTTTCCCGAATTCCCGTTGATCATCATATTAAAATTCTCCAGGTGAGTGTATCGGAAACACCCAACCGAGTCACCACCTTAAAACTGCCATAAAGACAATTTCAGGAATAGTCGCGTTAATTACTGTAGAGAGGAATAGCAAATTCCACTACACTGATGACTGCTGAAAGGGAGCGTGCTATGAACCAATTCTTAGGGGGACTTAAACAATTAATTTTGGGGGTTGTCCTTGTTTCTCCGGTTCTGTTAACAGGTTGTTCTTTGAATTTGTCCCTTCCCGAATGGAATGAAAGTGATCAAGCGGGTTTGGTCATGCAAGCGATCGCAACGGGACAACAAGCTTATTATCAAACCAATGGTCAATTTGCCAACTCCATTCAAGGATTATCCCTGAACGTGAATTTAGACACGGAAGCGTATCGTTACAGCGTCGATACAGAAGGTCAATATGCCCAAACCGTCGTCATGACCGCCACCGCTAAACAGGAAGGACTTTCTAGTTATGCAGGAGTCGTGACCGTTAACCAAACAGAGGGGGGAGTGATGGCGTTGGCGAATATCTGCAAAACTGACCAACCCTCCTTTGAACCGCCCCCCCTATCGTCCACACCGACTCCAGGGGAAGGGTTAAAATGTCCGCCTGGGTCGAGTCCTGTGAAGTATTAAGCTAAAACGAAATCTACATCGTCAGTTCCACCTGTTTCCCCTTGACCGGAGGTTAATTTCTGGCCATTAACTTCCACTGCAAAGGGGGTACTCCCGATAGTGGACAGATTATAATCGGTTTTTTCGCCCGTATATCCCACACTGGCGATCATTTTCCGACCGCCTGGGGTGTATTGGAACGCCATCATTTGATTTTTATTTTGCTTGTTATCACGCGCCCAAATTACCATGTATTGTTCGCCTTGATAATCAAAGACTTTAGGTTCACGAGTGGGAACATAACGACCCGCGTCACCAAAACTTGCATCTAAAAAGCTTTGTACAGAATCCGGTTGAACAACCGCATAACTGACTTGTTCAGGAGAGGTGGCTTCTGCATCTCCTTGACTTTCATCCACAACTTCTTCTTTGCCTCGGTTGCGGAAATAATCGACCGCCATTTTTGTTCCAATTGCACCAGCCGTGGCAATTCCTGCACCCACTAAAAAGTTACGAAGTCTATTATTACCAGCCATTGTATTGTCCCATGATACTATTGTTATCTTTTATCAATTGGTCATTGTCCAAATGACAAAGAAATTTTAGCAAAGTTTAATTGAAACTGTCATCCAACTGAAGAGCTAAAAATGATCGGGGGATTTAGAGGGAATTGGCCATTAGCTGGCAACGGTTCCTATTGAGGGTTTAGGTAATATTTGATCCCTCAATTTTTGCCTAAAACTTTACTGATATTTAACGGCAGTTCCAGTGGCAGCAACCATTAACATTCCTTCATTAATGGTTTCATAGTCGAGATCAACGCCAATAATGGCATTAGCGCCTAATAATTTTGCTTCTTCAATCATTTCAATCATGGCAATTTCTTTCGCTTCTTTTAAGGATTTCTCATAGGCACCTGCTCGTCCGCCGACGATATCTCGAACCCCGGCAAAAAAGTCTCTAATAATATTAGCTCCTAAAATCGCTTCTCCACTGACAATACCATAATATTCAACAATTTCTTTCCCTTGCAAGTTGCTTGTTGTCGTCAAAATCATAATTTAATAACCCTTAATCTGTAATCCGTAATCCGTAATCCGTAATCCGTAATCCGTAATCCGTAATCATAATCGTGAACTAAGAACTCAAGATGGGTTACTGATTACTGTTTTAGCCCTAAAGGACTGATTACAATTTTAATCATAATATGATCAGGATGCTACTTAATTTGAAAATCGTTACATCCTGGTAGTGGGAGCATCCTCTGTGTTAGGATATAGAATTTCAATGCGGAGTCGCTTACGGATTACGGATTACGGATTACGGATCACTGATTATTAACAACAAGAATTAGAGATTAATAAACGTTCAGCATCGGAAGCACTCACGGGTTTTGAAAATAAATATCCTTGTCCATATTCACAGTTAAAACTTCTGAGTTGTTGTAATTGTTGTTCCGTTTCAACGCCTTCTGCAACCACATCCATCCCTAAATTATGCGCCAAACTAATAATGGCTGAAATAATTTCCGTTTGGCGGTCGATTTCTCCCATATTTTGAATAAATGATCGATCAATTTTTAACGTATCTAAGGGGAAACGATGCAAATAGCTGAGGGACGAATATCCTGTCCCAAAATCATCAATGCTTAAGCGAATATTATTAGATTTGAACTGTATAATCCCAGCTAAAGCTTTATCATTATCAATTAAAACACTTTCGGTGAGTTCTATTTTTAGGTGGCTGGGTTCTAGTTGAGTTTGAGCTAAGATATTGTCAACAATTTCTGTGACATTGGATAAATTAAACTGTTTCGCGGATAAATTGACACTGAGGATTAAGGGATATAAATCTTGTTTGGTTGATTGAATCAGTTCTTGCCAATATTGCATTTGCTGACAAGCTTGAGCAAGTACCCAATTGCCAATGGGAACAATTAATCCAGTTTCTTCAGCTAAAGGAATAAATTCGGCGGGAGAAATCATTCCTCGTTTAGGATGTATCCAGCGAACTAACGCTTCAAATCCACAAATTTTCCCGGTTTTTAAGCTAATAATTGGTTGATAATACACTTCAAATTCTTGTCGGGTTATGGCTTGACGTAGTTCGATTTCTAACTGCATTCTGACTAAGGCTTGATCATGAATTTCCTTATCAAAAACTTCTAAACAACCATTGCCTTTTTCCTTAGCTTGGTGCATCGCAATATCCGCATCCCGAAGAATATGCTCAGGTTGCTGGTAGACATAAGAACCAATAACGATACCAATACTTGCGGTTTTAAAAACTTGACATCCAGCGATTTCAAAGGGAGTTGAGAGGGTTTGATGAATCATCTGAGCGAGTTTAATCGCCGTTTCAGGACTGGGAATTGATTTGAGTAAAATTGCAAATTCATCTCCTCCTAAACGCGCAACAACATTGGGAGGTTCAACATAGGACTGAAGGAGTTGAGCAAACGCAATCAACAGTTGATCACCAACGGTACGTCCCAAACTATCGTTAACAACTTTAAACCGATCTAAATCAAAAAATAAAACGGCAAAAAATTCATCAGGATATTGCTGAATTTGTTGAATATTGTTCTCAATTTCACCTAATAAAAAACTACGATTGGCTAATCCAGTGAGGCGATCATGAAAGACATCATGTAAAAGTTGAGATTCGGCTTTTTTGCGTTCTGTAATATCATTCCTAATAGCAATATATTGATAAGGTTTTCCAGTTTCATCTAAAAAAGGAACAATCGTTGTATCCACCCAATAGTAAGTGCCGTCTTTGGCTTGATTTCTGACTTCTCCTCGCCAAATTTGCCCCGATTGAATGGTTGACCACAACGTTTTAAAGAAATGTTTAGAATGATAGTGAGAATTGACAATTTTATGGGTTTTACCGATTAATTCTTCACGAGAATATTTGGAAATCTGACAAAATTTGTCATTGGCATAAGTAATCACACCAGCCGGGTTAGTAATAGCAACAATAGAAGATTGATCAAGGGCAAATTGAAAGTCAGCTAGTTCTTTATAAGAGCGTTGTAAAGCTTGTCGTAACTGTTTATTAACAAAAGGAGGAGTGGGGATATGGTTAAGAAATAGAATGACTAACCAATTCATTCTATTCTTAACTTCTTGATTAAGAAGCACAAAAAAATGTAAAAACATTTTTAAGAAATAATAAGCATAAGCAAGAATTAAACTTTGTTTTAATCCCTGAGAGTTTGCCCTTTTATAGCTCGATTTTAGCCCAGTTCCTAGCATGACTCTAAATCTCCCTAAAATTAAGCTGAATTGGCAACTTTTCGCCAATTTCTTTGATTCATCCAATCGATACAATTAGGCGATAAATTTCCGGGCTTCTCAATTAACGTCAATCTAGGGTCAGGTTGGAGTTTTTGAGATGCTACATTCGGCATTTCTTGATAGCAAGAGCTACAATACCAGTAAATTCCAGCCGAGCGGACATGACGGAGTAAGGTGGAAGAACAGCAGGGACAAGTTGTTTGTGGCATAACTCACTTCCTCAAAATAAATTTTGAACTCAGCGAAATGGAATCATCTGATCACAATCAGAAAACGACAACTGAAATTTAACATTTAGAGGGAAATGTTCTTTCCAGGTCTTCGAGGTGTCCATTGATGTATCCCGCCACAACTTAACTTGAGCTTCAACTGAAAATCCGGTGAGTAAACTGTTAAGAAGTCTTTCAGTGCTTGAATCAAATTTTGTTCTTGCACTTGCCGGATCTCAACAGTTAACTCAACCTTGGATTCATAATAACTTGAATCCTGATTCCTGCTCCGGTCTGGCTGCATGATGGAAGCATCTGTTACTAACATAGTAACACTCCACAAGGGGAGATGAAGTGCCGAACAGGTGGGGGAGCCTGCCGTATCAAGATGGGGGGAAGGCACAGAAAACAGACTGATCAAAGCAGTTGTAGAGCGAACCCAAGTTGGGTTACTAGAGTTAGGATACATGGGTCACCGTTTAATTTCTGTTGGATTCTGGCTTTAGTTGAACTCTATCCAATAAATGTGAGGATTTTGTGATCATGGACAAGGATGGGTTAGTTTGTCATATTCTTTTACAAAAAATTGTCAAGAAAGGGGAATTCAAAAATTTACGCGTTCCAATCCAGAATTATGCAGATTTGATGCACTAAATCTACTGCTTCAAAGGGTTTTGTGATGACTCCGCTAACACCCAACTCCATCAATTTTTGTTTTTCACTGATTTTAGCGTTAGCTGTTAATAAGATTGTCGGAATTTTTGCAGTCAGGGCTGAGGCTTGTAAGGATTTAAAAGTTGTCACACCGTCCATATCTGGCATCATCCCATCCAGTAAAATCGCATCAGGTTGTTGAGTTTGAGCAAGAATTAACCCTTCACTCCCACAGGTTGCGGTTAATACATCCCATCCAGCAACAACTTCTAAGGAAATTTGAATCACATCCCGCACTCCGTCATCATCATCAATCACTAAAATTCGCTTCGTTTCCATAATCAGTAATCAGTAATCAGTAATCAGTAATCAGTAATCAGTAATCAGT